>CAMDAY010000108.1 GCA_945888895.1 Dehalococcoides mccartyi
ATAGGACGAGAGTGCCCGTCCGAGGCGACCGATACCGACCACCACCACGCGCCAGCGCCGGTCGAGGCCGAGGATGAAGCGCAACTCCTCGGCGAGTCGGACCACGGAGTAGCCGCGTCCCTGCTTGCCGAAGCGCCCGAAGTACGAGAGATCCTTGCGGATCTGGGCGGGCGTCACGCCCAACTCCTCGCCGAGCTCCTGGGAGGAGATGACGGCGCGGCCTTCCTGCTCGAGCCGCGACAGCAGCCGGTAGTACAGGGGAAGACGGTCAATGACGACGTCAGGAATCTCGATCGGCAACCAAGGCCCCTGTCCCGCGCGTTCGGGGCGTCCACGAGGTGCGTGAACACGACGATGATACCCCGCGCGGGGGTGCGTGCAATTTTGCGGGACTCGCTGGTTCGGGCTCATCGGGGACCGTGCTCGGCCTGTTCGAGGCCAGCGGGGTGCGCTCCCCCGCATGCCCTCGCTAGGATCGGGGGATGAGCGACGGGGCATACTCGACCGGGGCGACGCTGGATGAGCGCATCGCCCGCCTGCTGAGCGAGGGGCCCTCGGCGACACCGTTCGTCGATCTCCCGGGCGGTGTCTTCGAGATGGGGTCGCACGGGCGTCCGGACGAGCTGCCACTGCGCACCGTCCGCGTGCGACCGTTCTCCGTGGCGCTGGCGCCGGTCACGAACGTCGAATTTGCCGCGTTCCTCGCGGCCACCGATCATGAGCCACCGCGCTACTGGGACGACCCGCACTTCCGCCGCCCGGACTGCCCCGTCATCGGCGTCTCGTGGCTCGACGCCGTCGACTACTGCGCGTGGCTGAGCGAGGTCCTCGGGCGGGCGTGTCGCCTACCGACGGAGGCCGAGCGCGAGTATGCCGCGCGCGGCACGGAGCCTCGAGGTGCCTACGACTGGGGTGACGCTCCGTGGTCGGAGGGCGTCCACGCCTTCGGTGCCGCAGGTGGCGACCGTCCGCATCCGTTGGGCAGCACGCCGCCGAACGGCTTCGGCCTGTACCACATGGGCGACAACGTCCACGAATGGTGCAGCGACTGGTACGCCCCGGATGGCTACGCGCGCGAAGTGAGCCTGGACGGCAGCCCTGTCGAGGATCCTCGGGGCCCCGAGGAGGGCGAGCGTCGTGCCTCGCGGGGCGGGTCGTGGCGGCACCGGATCAAGGTGGCGCGCATCGCCGCGCGATCCTCGCTGGCGCCCGACCGGCGGTACAACGACTACGGGATGCGTGTGTACGCGGACCCCCTGGCGGACTTGGTGGAGCGTCCGAGCGCCTAGGGCCTCCGCGGGTTGAGCGTGCGCGTCAGCAGCAGTCGCCACAGCACGCTGCCACCCAGGAACCCGACGAACGCGCCGAGCACATCGAACACCAGGTCGGAGAGTTGGGCCGACCGCGTAGGGGTGAAGCTCTGCGCCCACTCCGTGAGGCCGCCGAACAGCCACATTCCCAGCATCACCATGACCAATGTCCGCTGCGGCGCGCGCCGAGCCGCGGGACTTGTGGCGTACCAGAGCGAGATGAACAGGCCGAGGAGCGCGAAGAGCAGAGCGTGGCCCGCCGCTTCCTCCTCCTCCAACGTCCAACCCGGCGGTGGTGACAGCGACGGCGCGAGGGCCCCGGGCGTGGCAGGGGTTGCCGTCGCGTCAGCCATGAACGTGCCCCAGTGCGGCGGCTCCGGCGCCAGCGTCACGTACAGGATCGCGATCGCGACCAGCAACGTCGCGACCTGCGCACCGCGGCGGAGCGTCAGTGGTGTCATCGGGAAAAGGTACAGTCCGCCCCGTCTGCGCGCGAGGTCGCGCACGCATGATCGCGATGGCTATGATCGCTGGAGACGGACGCAGTGAGGCCGGAAGGGCGAGACGATGCATCGGTTGCTGTGGGTGCTCCAGGTGATCCTTGGGGTCTATTTCGTGTTCATCGGCGGCATGCACTTCATGCTGCCGCCGGGCCTTCCGGCCATGATGGCGTGGATGTACGACCTGTCGCCGACGCTGCATCTGGTGAGCGGCACGGCGGAGATCCTCGGTGGGCTCGGGTTGATCCTCCCGGCGGTGAGCGGGATCCAGGTGCGGTTGGTTCCGTTGGCCGCGCTCGGGCTGATGGTTGTGATGGTCCTCGCGGTCGCGTGGCACCTCCAGCGCGGCGAGGTCCAGAACGTGCCCGGCAACCTGCTCTTCGCGTCGTTGCTCGCATTCGTCGCATACGGACGGCTGCGGCTGCGTCCGCTCGGGGAGTAGCCGCAGACGCCCGGTACAATCGAGGTATGTCGAGCGTTTCGTCGACCTCGCGCGTGGTGGTGGAGCCGTGGCGCGGCGCGGGTGCTGCCGATGCGGCTGCCGCCCTGCGCGACCGGCCCAGACTCGCATGGGTCGACTCCTCGATGGCCGACGAGCGACTCGGGCGGTGGTCGATCGTTGCGAGCGACCCGCGCTGGGCGCTGACGGCGTACGGCACGGACGTCGTGATCGAGGCCGCAGACGGGCCTCGACGGCTCGCGCCCGGCGCGCTCCACGCCCTCGCCCGCGCGGTCGAGGATGAGCCGCGCGCGCTGCTAGCAGTCAGTGCGTTCGACGGCGCGCCCGACCTCCCGTTCCTTGGCGGCGCGATCGGCGTCCTCGGCTTCGAGCTGGGGCGCGAGGTTGAGCGGCTTCCCGCAACCACGCGCGACGATGTCGGTGCGCCGGACCTCGCGTTCGGTTGGTACGACGCGGCGCTGGTCTGGGACGGTGCGCGTGACGAAGGCTGGCTCGTCGGTCGCGTCGAGGCCGTGCGCGCCCTCCGTGCTCGGCTCACCCAGGGTTCGCGCACGTCCCCTCGCCCGGCGAGCGCTGGCGTGCTGCGGAGCAACATGACGCGCGCTGCCTACCTCGATGCCGTCGAGCGCGCGCGGCGCTACATCGCAGCGGGTGACATCTACCAGGTGAACTTGGCGCAGCGCTTCTCCGCGCCGTACGGCGGCAGCGGCTTCGACCTGTACCGGCGGCTGCGCTCCGTGAGCCCCGCGCCGTTCGCCGCGTACCTCGACCTCCGCGGTGACTTCGGTGGTGTCGAGGTGCTCTCGTCATCGCCGGAGCGCTTCCTGCTTGCGGACGGCGATCGGCTGGAGACGCGCCCGATCAAGGGCACGCGTCCACGCGGCGCGACACCCGTCGAGGATGCGCGCGAGGTCGCCGAACTGCGGGGTAGCGTGAAGGACCGCGCCGAGCACCTGATGATCGTGGACCTCGAGCGGAACGACCTCGGACGCGTCGCGGCGACGGGCACGGTGCGCGTGCCGGAGTTCGCCGCGCTGGAGACCTACGCGCAGGTGCATCACCTCACCTCGACCGTCGAGGCGCGCCGCCGCGAGGGCGTGGGCCTCGAGGCGTTGCTGCGCGCGACGTTCCCCGGCGGTTCGATCTCCGGTGCGCCGAAGATCCGCGCGCTCGAGATCATCGACGAGCTCGAGCCCACGGTTCGCGGCGTCTACACGGGCGCGATCGGGTACGTGTCCGCGCGCCGTGCCCCCGAGGACTGGCGCCTCGACCTCAACATCGCGATTCGCACCATCACCCTCGCCGACGGCGTCGCGCACCTGCACGTCGGCGGCGCGATCGTCCACGACTCCGACCCGGAGTCCGAGTACGTCGAGACGCTGGACAAGGCGCGCGGCATGGCACGTGCCCTCGGCGTCGCGCTTCCTGACGAGGCTGGCGCGCCGTCCGCCGCTCCCGCTTCCACCTCGACCGCGCGCTCGTGAGCGATACGCCGGGTGGGGCGGTTCTCAGTTACGCCTGGGTCGACGGCGCGGTCGTGGCGCGCGACGAGGCACGGGTCTCCATCGACGACTTCGCCGTGCGCTACGGCGCCGCGTGCTTCGAGACGATGCTCGCCCGCGGCGGGCGTGTGTTTCGTCTCGCCGCGCACCTTGACCGGCTCGAGGATGGCCTGCGGGGGATGGGAGTCGAGGTGCCCGACCGCGCGATCCTCGAACGGGCGGTCGATGAGACGCTCGCCGCGAACGCGCTGACCGCACCGGATGTCGGGGCGAGCGTGCGGCTCACGGTGACGGCTGGAAGTGGACACGTCCCGGCGCTCAGTGCCGCCTCTGGGCCCTCGGTCATTGTCACCGCCGACCCGCTGCCGCCGCCGTCCGTCCCGCCTCGATTGCGGGTGGCCGGCACGAGGATCGATGCGCGCCGACCGCTGCGTGGCGCAAAGACGTCGCACTTCCTTCCCTACCTGCTCGCGCGCGCTCAGGCCCGCGCCGCCGGTGCGGACGACGCCGTGCTGCTCAACCACGACGGCGCGATCGTCGAGGCGGCGACGGCCAACCTCTTCGTCCTCCGGGACGGCACGCTGCACACACCCGCCCTCGACGATGGTCCGCTGCCCGGCGGGACGCGCGCCGCGCTGATCGAGGTCGCGCGCAGCCTCGACGTCGCGGTGGTGGAGCGGACGCTGGGCCTGGGCGATCTCGCGCAGGCGGAGGCAATCCTGCTGACGAGCAGCATCGCGGGGATCGTCTGCGCGGCATCGCTCATGGCGGTCGTGCCCGAAGCGCCGAGTCACCTCGATTGGGCGGCACGCGATCCTGCGCCCCCGGTGCTCGCGCGGCTCATCGAAGCCTACGAGTCGCTGGTCGGCGACGAGCGCCAGCCGTAGGACAGGGGGCGAGGTCTACGCGTTGGCCTTCGAGTAGTCGAGTTCCTCGGGCATGCGGAACTCGATCGTCTCCTCGGCCACGATGACCGGCTCGACGCGCGTCACGCCGCGCGTGCGCAGGTCGTCGATGATCGGCTGGAGCAGCGTGTCCGGCACGGATGCGCCCGCGGTCAGGCCCACGATCCCGACGCCCTCGTACCACGCGGGGTCGATCTCCTCGATGCCGTCGACGCGGTAGGCGGGCGTGCCGGTGGCCGCCGCGACCTCGCGCAGGCGCACGGAGTTGCTGGAGTTCTGCGAGCCGATCACGATCACCAGGTCCGCGCGCTCCGCGATCACCTTTACCGCCGCCTGCCGGTTCGTGGTCGCGTAGCAGATGTCGTTGCGCACCTCGGCGTTCGGGTAGCGTTCGCGGATCGCGTCGATGGTGGCCGCGGTGTCGTCGACGGAGAGCGTGGTCTGCGTCACGACGAAGATCGGCCGATTGCCCTCCACGAGCGACTGCACGTCATGCGGGGTGTCGACGACGCGCGTGCGGTCCAGCGCCTCGCCCTTCGTCCCCTCGACCTCGTCGTGGCCCTCGTGCCCGACGAGGAGCACGTCGTAGCCGTCCTTCGCGGCCTTCTTCGTCTCCAGGTGCACCTTCGTCACCAGCGGGCAGGTCGCGTCGATGATCCGCAGCCCGCGATCGCGCGCGGCCTGCACCACGGACGGCGCGATGCCGTGTGCGGAGAAGACGATGCGGGCGCCCGACGGCACCTCGCTCACGTCCTCAACGAAGATCGCGCCGCGGCTTCGGAAGTCGTCCACCACGTAGCGGTTGTGCACGATCTCGTGAAACGCGTAGACGGGCTCGGTTGACTCATCGAGCACCTGGTCGAGCACATTGATCGCGCGGACAACGCCAGCGCAGAAGCCTCGAGGCTCCGCCAGCAAGATGGTGTGGGGCATGGGATGAGCGCCTTTCGCCCATCCATCGTACCAACCGCTACTGGCGACGGTCGCGGGTGATCGACGCGACGCGCTGCGCCGCGACCCCGCCGAGGAGCCCCGCCCCGAGCGAGAGCAGTACGACCCACGTCCCCAGCGCTCCGGTGGCCGCTGCGGTCCCGATGGGGCCGGCAGCCGCAGGCGTGGGCCCGGTCGCTGGGAGGGCGCGCGGTCGTCCCGGCATCGGCTCGTCGACAATGACCGCCTCGCGGAACACGCCATCCGGGCCGAACCGCCGTTCGAGAGCGCGGCCTGTGCCCGGCAGTGGGATCCGTGCACCGACGAGGAACGTGGTGTCATCTCCGTACGAGAACGCGTCCACCTGTCGCCCGTCCGCGCTCGCGAGCACCAAGCGGTCGCCGCTGTTGCCCAGTCCGTTGCCGATCCCCTGTGGCAGCCGGAACGCCGTCGCTCCGGCGACATCGGCGAGGCGCGCGGTGACGACCAGACTGCCGCCGGCGGGTACGACGAGCGCGGGCAGCGTCACCGAGCCACTGTTGTCGCGGATCGTCATGCCCTCGACGGACACGGGCGCACTGCCGAGGTTGGTCAGTTCCACCCACTCGTACTCGTGGTCGCGGCCGGGGTGCGCGGGGTCAGGGAGGATCTGCGTGATGCGGATCGCGCGCTGCGCGTCCAGGACACCCGGGGCGAGCGCCTCGACCCGTGGGGTGGACGGCGTCGCCATCGGCGCAGCGGGTACCGCCGCGCGCGGCGCGGGGGGCGGCTGAGGCGCATCCGACGTCGCTCGGGCGGCCGGGGTGGAGGTACTCGACGGGAGGGCCGGTGGAGTGGCAGCGGTCGCTGGGGTTGGCGTGGCCGCCGCCACGGCGATACGCGGGGCGCCATTGGTCGTCGGGTCGGGGGCCTGTGTCCGTGCGAACGACACGTTGTCGACGATCAGCCAGGCTCCGGATGGATCATCGGTGCGCAGCAGGAAGCGAACCGTGGCGCTGCCGGCGATCGGCGGCGCCTGGATCGCGCCCGTGCCGACGACCTGGTAGCGCGGTGCTGCCGCCTCCGAGTGCCGATCGTTCGATACGACCGCGAACGAATCATCGGTGGTGATCGCGGAGCGGTTGCCGTTGTCGGTGGAGTGCCATGCGATGCGCATCCAGCCGGCCTCGATGTTGCCGCGAGTGCTGAGGAGCGCGTTCGCCTGGTACCACGCACCCGGTTCGATCCCTCCGATCGCCTGCTCGACCCACACCGTCAACGAGTTGGGTGCGTAGAGCACTATCGACTGCCCCTCGCCGGGGATCCACGCGTCAGTCCACGCGCGGCCTCGGGCGATCCCGAGGTTTGCGTCGACCGTCGTGTTGACCAGGCGCGTCGGTATCTCGACGGGCGGGGGCGGCGTTGCGCGCGGTCGAGGCAGAACGACGCGCCCGGTCGCGGGCGGCGGCGTCGCGAGCGGGACTGCGGGGCCGGGATTCGGATCGGGCGGCGGATCGTCCACGAACGTCGGCACGACGGTCGGCGTGGGCGTGGGCGCCGTCTCGGTGATCACGATGTCGTCCACGGAGAAGCGGGCGCCGGCGGCCGTCGCGCTGCCGCTGATCACCACCAGCACGTGCGCCGTGCCGGGCGGTGCGGTGATGCTCGTCGTCGCGAGGGGCACGTACCCGGCGGTCGGCCCTGCTCGCACCGCGAGGTTCGAGGCGAGCGAGGTGCCGTCGGTCTTCACGAGATCGATGCGCGCGGTGACCGCAGAGATCGTCGCCGCGGGGATGCGGACCGCCAGCGACATCGTGTAGCGGTTGCCGGCCACTGCCGGCCACTGCCGGCCACTGCCGGCGTCAGCC
>CAMDAY010000109.1 GCA_945888895.1 Dehalococcoides mccartyi
TCGACGCGGGCGGCCCGCTCTTCTAAGCGAGCCCGAGGAGGCACACCGTGGCGACCCTGACGATCCACCACTACAACACCGCCGTGCACGACCTCGACCAGGCGGTCGCGGACTACGAGTCGCGACTCGGCATGGAGCAGCTCGGCCCGAGGCAGAACAACCCGGTCGGCAAGTTCGACTACATCTCGATGGGCTACGGCGACACGTTCATCACCCGCCTGATTACCCCCTCCGCCGAGGACTCCCCCATCGCGAAGGTGATGAAGGACCGCGCGAGCACCGGCAACCCGCACGGCGAGGGCATGTACCTGATCTGCTACGAGACGGACGACATCGACGCCTTCTGCGTGCGCGTCGAGGCGAACGGCGGTCGTGTGAACCGCGTCCCCGGCCGCAGCAACGCGTGGATCCACCCGACCTCGACGCACTTCGTCTTCATGGAGGTCGTGGAGCGCGGCTCCTCGCACATGTAGACACCTTGAGGCCCGCAGGGTCAGGACGGCGCTTCGCGGGGGGGGCCCTGTTGGTCGCCTGCCCGCCACAGCGCTAGTGTCCACCTCGACCAGTCGAGGATGAACGGAGACCCGGATGCCCGAGCTGACGTTCCGCTACTACACCGTGGCCGTGCACGACCTCGACGCCGCGATTACAGATCACGAGGCGCGCTTCGGGATGCGCCAGATTGGCGAACGCGCGCACAACAGCACGGGAAACTTCGACGGGCAGTCGATGGGCTACGGGGACAAGGTGATGCTGCGGTTGATCACCCCGTCAGCACCGGACACGCCGATCGCCAAGCTGATGCTGGAGCGCGTGAACCCGTTCAATCCCCACGGCAAGAGCATGTACCTGATGGCCTACGACTGCGACGACCTCGAGGGGTTCTGCGCACAGGTCGTCGCCAACGGTGGTCGCGTGAACCGCGCGCCCAACAGCCCCGCGGCGTGGGTGCACCCGACCGCCTCGAACTTCGTGCTGATGGAGATCATCCAGACCAAGTAGCGCGGCACCGCTACCCGCTACCGCCCAGCACTGCCTGGAGCTTGCGCGCAGCCACGAGCACCGGATCCCACGTTCCCGAGAACGGCGGCGCGTACGAGAGGTCGACGTTCACCATGGCGTCGACCGTCATCTCGTTCCACATCGCCATCGCGAGCGCGTCGATGCGCTTGCCCGCGGTCGGCCCGCCGATGATCTGCGCACCGATCATGCGGCGCGTCGCGCGGTCGGCCAGCGCGCGCACGCGCATCGAGGTTGCCGCCGGCCAGTTGCCCGCCGTCGTCGTGGCGTCGAAGGTGGTGACGGCGACGTCGATCCCGGCGGCGATCGCGGCCGCCTCGGTCACACCGGTGCGCGAGATTTCGAGGTCGTGCACCTTCGTGATCGCGGTACCGAGGGCGCCGGGGAACGCCTCGTCGCCTCCACCGATGTTGATCCCCGCGATGCGCCCCTGCTTCGTCGCGATCGTCGCGAGGTGGATGTTCGCCGCCGCACCGGTGATGCGGTCGATCACCTCGGCGCAGTCCCCGGCGGCGTAGACGCCTGGGACACTGGTGCGCAGGTGATCGTCGACCCAGACGCCCCCGCTCGCCCCGATCCGCAGGCCGGTCGCCCGTGCCAGCTCGACGCGCGGCGTCGTGCCGGTCGCGAGGATCACGAGGTCGGCGGGGATGGTGTGCTCGCCGCAGCCGACCGAGGTCACGTGCCCCTCGCGCCCGTCGATGCACTCGACGCGCTGCCCCACGCGGACATCGATGCCGAGGGCGCGGACGAGGTCAGCGAGGTGTGTGCTCATCTCGGGGTCGAGCGCCCCGCCGAGGAGCCCGCCGCCGGAGGAGACGATCGTCGTGTGCAGTCCGCGGGTGTGCAGCGCCTCTGCCATCTCGAGCCCGACGTACCCGCCGCCGACCACCACCCCGCGCCGCGGGGCCGGCGAGGCATCGAGGATCGCCCGGACGGCGAGCGCGTCCCGCAGCACGTGCATCTCGTGCACGCCCTGCAGGTCGCGTCCCTCGATGGCCACGCGGCGTGCCTCGGCTCCGGTCGCGTAGACGAGGAAGTCGTACCCCACGGTGAACTCGCGCGCCCCCGGGAGATCGCGCACAGTGACGACGCGCGCCGCCGTGTCGATCGCCGTGACCTCGTGCTGCACGCGCACCTCGATGCCCTGGCGCGCGAACTCCTCCGGCGTGCGGACTAGGAGCGCGTCGAACTCCTCGATCTCACCGGAGACGAAGTAGGGCTCGGAGCACGCGGAGAAGGAGGGCCACTCGCTGCGCTCGAAGGCGACGATCTCGAGCTCCTCGGCCGTGCGGGCCCGGCGCGCGTTCGTCGCGGCGGTCATGCCGCCGGCGTCGCCCCCGACGATGACCAGGCGCTGGGGCACGGGCGCTAGTGCCCCGCGAGCTCGACGCGAGCGGCGCTCGCCTGCTCAGCCGCGTGGTACGAGGAGCGCACGAGCGGGCCCGACTCGATGTGCGCAAAGCCGAGCTCCTCGCCGAACTGCTTGAGGTGGGCGAACTCGGCCGGGTCGACGTAGCGCGCGACCGGCAGGTGCTTCGGTGACGGGCGCAGGTACTGGCCGATCGTGACAAGGTCCACGGCGTGCGTGCGCAGGTCGCGCAGGACTTGCTCGACCTCCTCGATCGTCTCGCCGAGGCCGACCATGATGCCGGTCTTCGTCGGCATCTCCGGGTCGATCTCCTTGACGCGGCTCAGAAGCTGCAGCGTGCGCTGGTAGTCGCCCTTGAAGCGCGCCTTCGGGTAGAGGCGCGGCACGGTCTCCGTGTTGTGGTTGAGGACAGCCGGGCCCGCCTTGACGACGGTGCGAAGCGGCTCGATGCGGCCGCCGAAGTCGGGGATCAGCACCTCGACGCGGCAGTCGGGGCGCAGGTGGTGGATGGATCGGATGCATCGCGCGAATATCTCGGCGCCCCCGTCCGGCACGTCGTCGCGGTTCACCGAGGTGATGACGGCGTAGTCGAGGCCCAGCGTCTCCACCGTCTGCGCAAGCCGTACCGGCTCCAGCAGGTCGAGCGCCCCCGGCTTGCCGGAGGTGACCGCGCAATACCCGCAGGCACGGGTGCAGGTGTCGCCGAGGATCATGAAGGTCGCGGTGCCCGAGTTGAAGCACTCGCCGATGTTCGGGCAGTGCGCCTCTTCGCAGACCGTGTGGAGTCGCTCCTCGCGGAGCAGATTCTTGATGTGCTGGTAGCGGTCGCCGCCGGGGAAGGGCGCCTTGAACCAGGGGGGCTTCGGGTCGTTGTGCCGGCCCCGCTCCGTGTGGGCCGTCTCGGTCTGAGTCGTCACGCGGACACCTGCTCTCTCATCTCGGCCACGCTGACCTCGGGCTCCCCGAGGCCAGCGAGCGCGCTGGTCGCCATCTCGCACGCCACGATCACGAGGCGCGCGTCGAAGCGGCGCGCGAACGCCTGCACCATGGCCTTGCGCGCCTCTGCCACTCGCACGGTACGGCCCAGCACGCGGGACATCGAGGTCACACCGGCATCCTCAAGGCCGCATGGGACGATCGCGTCGAACCAGCCGAGGTCGGGCGAGACGTTGAGCGCCACGCCGTGGAGCGAGACGCCGCCCTGCACCCGGATGCCGAGCGCGGCGATCTTGTCCCAGCGCCCCTCGGAGTCTGGCCCGACCCAGATGCCCCGCCGGCCCTCGATGAGCGCGGCCTCGATGCCGAAGTCGGCCAGCGTATCGAGCAGCATCCCCTCGAGTGCGCCGATGTACTCCGCTGCGCCCATCCCCCGACGGCGGAGGTCGAGGGTCGGGTAGACGACGAGCTGGCCCGGGCCGTGCCAGGTGATGTCGCCGCCCCGGTCGGTGTCGACGAGCGGCGCTGGCAGGGCGTCCTCCGGCATCCGCACGCTCCCCCGGCCACCGCGGGCCCCCATCGTGTAGACAGGAGCGTGCTCGATCATGGCGACGGCCTCAGCCGGGGCGTCGGAGGGTGCAGGCGACACCTCGCGGGCGCCGCGCACCTCGGCAGCGGCAGCCACCTGCCAGGCGCGGGCGGACGTGTAATCCACGCCTACGGCGGACAGGAAGCGGACGGCGGAGGTGTGAACCATGCGTCCAGTCTACCCCGGGGCGGTACCCGAAACGCCGAGTTCGCGTACTTAACACACTGGTGTTTTCCAGCGTGTCTAAAACAAAGATAGTGCGTTACGCTGAGGGAGACCGACACCCTAGGAATTGTGCCTGGATGGACGGAGCAACCTGTGGCGCGCGAAGTAACAGAGCCAGACTCTCCAGATATCCCCGACTGGGTCGACACCCAGGAGTGGATCGACTCTCTTCGAGACGTGGTCCGTACGCGCGGCAGCGCGCGTGCCAGCCGGCTGCTGCAAGCGCTCCAGATCGAGGCGCAGCGCACCGGCGTCCCGTTGCCGGTCACGTCGCGCACGCCTTATGTAAATACGATACCGCTTGAGCACCAGGCGCCGTTCCCGGGCGACAACGCCATCGAGCGGCGCATCAAGAGCATCGTCCGCTGGAACGCGATGGCGATGGTGACCGAGGCGAACGGCAAGTCGTCCGGCATCGGTGGCCACATCTCCACGTTCGCCTCCGCGGCGACGCTGTACGAGATCGGGTTCAACCACTTCTTCCGCGGCTACGACCACCCGTCCGGCCCGGACCTGGTGTACTTCCAGGGGCACGCCTCGCCCGGCATGTACGCCCGCGCGTACATGGAGGGCCGCCTGACCCCGCGCGAGCTGCACAACTTCCGCCGCGAGTTCGCGGCGGGCGGCGGCCTGTCCTCCTACCCGCACCCGCGGCTCATGCCGCACTTCTGGCAGTTCCCGACCGTGTCGATGGGCCTCGGCCCGCTGACGGCGATCTACCAGGCGCGCTTCATGAAGTACATGGAGCATCGCGGCCTCAAGCCCGCGAACGACCAGAAGGTGTGGGCGTTCCTCGGCGACGGCGAGACGGACGAGCCCGAGTCGCTCGGCTCCATCTCGCTCGCCGCGCGCGAGGGCCTGGACAACCTCGTGTTCGTCGTGAACTGCAACCTGCAGCGCCTCGACGGGCCGGTACGTGGCAACGGCCAGATCATCCAGGAACTCGAGGCCGTCTTCCGTGGCGTCGGCTGGAACGTGCTCAAGGTGCTGTGGGGCTCGGACTGGGACGCGCTCCTCGCACAGGACCGCGACGGACTGCTCGCCCACCGCATGAACGAGGTGGTGGACGGCGAGTACCAGAAGTACACCGTCGCCGGCGGCGCCTACATCCGCGAGCACTTCTGGGGCGTCGATGACCGCCTGAAGCGCATGGTCGCCGACAAGACGGACGACGAACTCTGGGCGATGCGCATGGGTGGGCACGACCCGCTGAAGGTGTATGCCGCGTTCAGCGCCGCGCAGACCCACAAGGGCCAGCCGACCGTGATCCTCGCGCGCACCATCAAGGGCTACGGCCTGGGTGAGGCCGGCGAGGGCCGCAACATCACGCACCAGCAGAAGCACCTCAACGAGACCGAATTGATGACCTTCCGCGACCGCTTCCAGATCCCGCTGTCGGACGAGGAGGTCATCGGCGCGCCGCTGTACCGCCCCGCCCCGGACAGCGCGGAGATGGCCTACATGAAGGAGCGCCGTCGCGTCCTCGGCGGGTCGCTGCCGGAGCGCCGCGTGCGAAACACGCCGATCACGACGCCGGACGAGTCGCTCTTCAAGGAGTTCTTCGCCGGCAGCGGTGACCGCGAGGCCTCCACAACCATGGTGTTCGTCCGCATGCTCGCCGCGCTGATGCGCGACAAGGAGCAGGGCAAGCGCGTCGTGCCGATCATCCCGGACGAGGCACGCACCTTCGGGATGGAGACGTTCTTCCGCGAGTTCGGCATCTACTCCAGCAAGGGGCAGAACTACGAGCCCGTCGACCGCGAGAGCCTCCTCTACTACAAGGAGACGAAGGACGGTCAGGTTATCGAGGAAGGCATCACGGAGGCGGGCTCGTTCTCGTCCTTCCTGGCCGCCGGCACCTCCAACGCGACGTACGGCTCGACCACGATCCCGTTCTTCATCTTCTACTCGATGTTCGGGATGCAGCGCGTCGGAGACCTCGTGTGGGCCGCCGCCGACGCACGCGCGCGCGGGTTCATGATCGGCGGCACCGCCGGGCGCACAACGCTGAATGGCGAGGGCCTCCAGCACGCCGACGGCCACAGCCACGTGCTGGCGTCCGTCGTCCCGGCGCTGCGTTCCTACGACCCGGCCTACGCCTACGAGATCGCCGTCCTGCTTCGTGAGGGCATCCAGAGCATGTTCGTCGACCTTGAAGACTGCATGTACTACATCACCGTCGGCAACGAGAATTACGTGCAGCCGCCTATGCCCGAGGGCGACGACGTGCGCGAGGGCATCGTGAAGGGTATTTACAAGTTCCGCTCGATGGGCCCTGAGGACGCCCCGCGTGTCCACCTGCTGGGCAGCGGCTCGATCCTCAACGAGGCCGTCGAGGCGCAGCGAATGCTCCTGGAAAACTACGGAGTCGCCTCGGACGTCTGGTCCGTGACCTCATACACCGAGCTGCGACGCGACGCGATCGAGGTCGACCGCTGGAACCTGCTGCACCCGGGCGAGACGCCGCGCGTCCCGTACGTCGTGCAGAAGCTGGGCACGGAGATCCGTCCGATCGTCGCGGCCTCGGACTACCTCAAGTCGTTGCCGGACGCAATCGCCAAGTGGATCGACACGTCGTTCACCACGCTGGGCACGGATGGCTTCGGCCGAAGCGCGTCTCGCGAGGAGTTGCGTGACTTCTTCGAGGTCGACGCGCGTCACATCACGTTCGCGGCAATCTCTACCCTCGTGCGCGAGGAGCAGTTGCCGGTGAGCGTGGCGCAACGTGCCATCGAGGAGTTGGGCATCGAGACCGAGCGGCCGAACCCGGCGACCACGATCTAACTTCACTATCTTGCTGATCGTCTGACGACGATCTGGGCTCTGACGATCTGGAGGAAGTCGCACGATGGCGGACTTCGCCCTTCCCAACCTCGGTGAGAACATCAACGAGGCTGACGTACTCAAAATCCTCGTCTCCGAAGGAGACGTGATCACCGTCGACCAGCCGCTGCTGGAGATCGAGACGGAGAAGGCCACACTGGACGTCCCGTCCGAGCTGGCCGGCCGCGTGACGAAGATCCATGTCGCCGCCGGCGACGTGGTGAAGCCGGGCCAGCTGCTGCTGACGGTCGAGGCCGGCGCTGCTGCCGCCTCGGCCCCCGCGCCCGCGGCACCCGCCGCTCCGGCACCCGCACCGGCCGAGGTTGCCCCGGTCGCCGCCGCTCCGGCTGCTGCTGCTTCTGCCCCGGAGGCT
>CAMDAY010000110.1 GCA_945888895.1 Dehalococcoides mccartyi
AGGAGCGTCTCGGCGGAGTCGACGCGCAGGTAGCTGACCACGAACCGCATGATCGAGTACCCGATGAAGAACACGAAGAACGTGAGTCCCGGGCGGCGCTTCAACGGACCGAACATGCACCAGAACAACAGTCCGAGGATGACAAAGTCCCCGATCATCTCGTAGGTGGTCGCGGGGTGGTGTGCGCCAACGCCAAAGCCGTTGCTCGCCAGGCCGCAGAGTGCGTTTCCGGGGTTCGACCAGCAGAACGCGGGGGACTCCGGGTGCGTGTACACCACGGCCCACGGCAGGTTCGTCGCCTTCGCGAGGTGCTCGCCGTTGACGAGGTCACCGAGGCGCCCGATCGCCATACCCGTGATCAACCCGAAACTCGCGATGTCGAGGCCCTTGCGGAGCTGGTACCCACGCCACCACGCGAACAGGAACGACCCGAGCACGCCGCCCAGCACCGCGCCCCAGACGGAGATGCCGCCCTCCTGGATCGCCAGGATGGACCACGGGTTGCTGCCGTACTGGTCCCACTTCTCGGCGACGTACAGCAGGCGCGCGCCGATGATCCCGCTGGGCACGCCGATGAGCGCGAGCGTGTATGCGTCGTCCTCGTCGTATCCGATCTTGCGCCCGGCCCACAGCGACAGCTGCACGCCGACGAGGATGCCGACGGCGGTGAAGAAGCCGTGCCACGTGAGTGCGAAGTCCTCACCGATCGTGAAGATGTTCGGACCCCACGGGATCGTGATCACGAGGAACGGCAGCACACGGGCCTCCAGATCGTCGACGGCCGGTGGGCGACCCTCGCGCGCATCACGATAGCGCGCGAGGGGGTGAGGTGCGCGTGCGCGCGTCGCGCGGGGAGCCCGGCGGGGGGCTCGCGTACCTCGATCGGGTTCGAGGTTCAACCGGGGGGCGGCCCACCCCTACCCCTCCCGGCGCGGGAGGGGTTCCGAAACAGAGGAACCAACCGTGTGAGGAGCTGCGCCCCTCACACTCCCGGCGGAACTTGATGTGGCCTCGCGATGTTGATGCGAGTGATTCGTGCCGTCGTACGGAGTTCTCGAACCACTCAGCTTGGAACCCGTCGCCCCGATGAGTGACGTACGGCAACGGTCGGTTCCATCCGCGGATCCGGGATCCTCAAAGGGCGAAGCCCTTTGAACGTCATCCCCCTTCCCGCGCAGGGAAGGGGGCAGGGGGATGGGCCGCCCCACGCTGCTACCTCGACGTACCGCTCGACGATGAGATCGAGACCGGCTCCGCGCTGCGCGCAGCCTTCGTGCGCTACGAGGTGCGCGAGACGCGGCGGGAGCGGCGCTTGGCGACCTTGACGGCAGTCGCGTGCGCTCGCTCTGCGTAGGGGGCGGGGATCGAAGCGAGCGGTGCGCTGTCGGGACCCTCGCGGTGGCGGAGCGCAGCGGCGATCAGGTGGTCGAGGAGTGCGGGGTTCTTCGGCAGCAGCGACCCGTGGAGATACGTACCGATCGCCTCGTCGCGCCGAGCACCCTCGGTGCCGTCGTCCCCGTTGTTGCCGTAGCCGTAGTCCACCATCGCGAACGGCTGCGCCGTCGGGCCGAGGTACGTGCGGCCGCCGTGGTTCTCGAACCCCGCGACCTCGCCGACGCCGGGCAGGGTCGAGGTGACGACCATGTCGCCGATGCAGCGCGGCCAGCCGGGGCCGGGCGCGACGGTGGTGACGTCGAAGACGCCCGCGCCGGGGAGCTCGGCGCCGGAGGCGTCACGGTAGAACTGGCCGAAGAGCTGGTAGCCGCCGCAGATCGCGAGCATCGCGACACCCTCGTCGGCCCAGCCGCGCAGGCGCGGGCCGTGCGCCGCGAGATCCTCGGCGATGCGCCGCTGCTCGCGGTCCTGCCCGCCGCCGATGAGCACGAGGTCGGTTTCCGCCGGCAACGGATCGCCGAGGCTCACCGGGGTCACCTCCGCGTCCACGCCGTGCTCGGCCGCGCGCGCGCGTAGCGCGATCACGTTGCCACGGTCGGCGTACACGTTCATCACGTCGTCGTAGAGCGTGACGATGCGGATCGAGCGGCGAGGGCGCGTCTCGTCGCTCATCACTTGTTGCCCTCCCAGTACGCGCCGACACCGGCACGCCGCGCGAGCGCCGTGCGCACGTCCATCATCGCGGTGTACGTCGCGATGACGTCGAGGCGGCCACCAGGCGGCGTGCGGGCGAGCGCGGCGTCCAGCGCGCGCTCAGTATCGGCGATCACCGCGACGGGCGTCACGCCCGCGAGCGCGAACCGCAGTGCGAGGTCATCGGCGCGGTCGCCGGAGCAGACGACCGTTGCGCCAGTCGCGAGCATCTCCAGGTCGGCATCGTAGATCCACGACACGTCCTGCCCGTCCTGCACGCCGTCGTTCAGCATCGCGAGCAGGGTCAGCGGCGACTCGGCGACCGTGAGCACGCGCAGCACCTCGTTCAGGCCGGCGGGGTTCTTCGCCAGCAGCAGGCGCGCGCGGCGACCCGCGACCTCGAAGCGCTCCTGCCGCCCGAACGCTGGGCCGGCCTCCGACAGCGCCGAGGCGATCGTGCCGGCGTTCATCCCGAGCGCGTGCGCCGCGGCCGCCGCGGCGAGCGCGTTGTACACGGAGTACAGGCCCGCGAGGGGCAGCTCGAATGTGAACGCCTCGGCGGCATCACCCTGCCCGATCGCGATCTCCACGGTGCTGCTGTCTTCACGCAGCTCGATGCGGCGCGCAGAGACCTCGGGCGTCGCGCGCGTGCGCCCGCACGAGGGGCAGTGCCAGCGGCCGACGTGGCCCATGTAGATCGCGGCGTAGGTGAAGCGCGACCCGCACGTGCAGAACCGCGCGTCCGAGGCGTGCTCCGCATGTCCGAGGGCGACTGAGTCGTCGTCGACACCGAAGGAGACGACGCGCGCGCCGCGGGCGTGCTGCGCGAGCAACGCGATCGACGGGTCGTCCGCGTTCAGCACCAGCGTCGGCGGCGTGCGCATCTCGTCCAAGCCCCGCGCCCAGCCCTCGGCGACCGAGTCCACCTCGCCGTAGCGGTCGAGCTGGTCGCGGAACAGGTTGAGGAACACCGACATGCGCGGGCGGAGCCGGGGCAGCAGGCGCGCCAGCGCGGCCTCGTCCACCTCGAACACCCCGGCGCGACGGCCGGCGTCGGGGAGCGCGCCGCTGCTGTCCACGTTGCCGCTGTACGCCGCGATCAGGCCGCGCTCGAGGTTCGAGCCGGACGGGTTCGTCAGCGGCTCGATCCCGCCTGCGCGCAGGATCGCGGCCAGCAGGTGCGTCGTCGTCGTCTTGCCGTTGGTGCCGGTGACGGTCACGACGCCGTGCCCCGGCTGGAGCGCCAGCCGCTCGATCAGCCTCGGCGCTAGCGCGCCCGCGACGAGGCCGGGGATCGCCGTGCCCCCGCTCCGACCGAGGCGACGCGCGATGGAGCGAGCGCTGCGGCCCAGCAGGAGCGCGGCACGTTCGCGCACCGTGGGCGGCGAACGGCGGAGGATGACGGGGGCCGGAAGGACGGCTGGGGCGCTCACCGGTTCAATTCTCGCGCAGTCCGGGGATCGGCGTGTGATTTCGCCGGATCCGCGTCGATCAGACCGAGGGTCCGCAGTCCGTCGAACAGGTCGCCGACGCCGAGGACGCGCACGTGGGCCCGCGGGTCGCCGTCGTCACGGTCGCCGACCTGTGCCACCCACCACCCGAACCGCCGAGGCGGCCCGACGTCGTATCTCGGCGTGTCGCCCACGAAGACCGTCTCGCCCGCGGTCGCCTGGAGCGCCTCCAGCGCGGCGTCGAAGATGCCGGGATGCGGCTTGGACCGCCGCAACTCGTCGCTGAAGAGCAGCACGTCGAACTGGTCGAGGAGCCCGTAGCGATCCATGACCTGGCGCAGGTGTCGCCCGCCGGACACACCCGTGTTGGAGATCAGCCCGACGCCCAGCCCACGCGCTCGCGCCTCCGCGATCGCCTCGGCGGCGCCGGGGAGCAGCTCTGGCGGCGTGTGCACGATCGGCCCGCCGTACGCCTCGATGAACCCGTCGATGTCCTCGTCGGTCGCGCGGAGAGAGGCGTCCTCGTCGAAGCGCGCGATCACGTGGCGGGCGCGCTCCTCGGCGGTGACATCGTTGCCCTCCTCCTGGAGCGCCGAGAGCGCACTCATCGACTCGCGATGGCGCTCCGTGAACTCCTCGAGCGTGACGTCGATGCCGTGGCGGCGGAGGATCGGGGCGATGCCGTCGTAGCGCATCTGGGCGCGCTGGGGGAACACGCCACGGCGCTCCGTCATCAGCGTGCCCCATAGGTCGAAGACGATCGCGCGCAGCGGCATCGGGGACGAGGCTCCTCGGACGGCCCGCGCGCAGCCGAGCAACGCGGGGTCCTCCTACGGTAGCGGACACAGAACAGGCGCCGCAGGCGGCGCCCGTTCAATTCAGCGATATCCGCGGCCGACGGCCGCAGACACGGTCGCGCGGCGGACTAGGAGTCCTTGCGCGCCTCGTCGGTCGTGGTCGTCGAAGCGACGGTCGTGCCGTCCTTCTTCTTGTCGTCGTCGGCGCGCGTCTCCTGGCGGAACTCGCGGATGCCGCGGCCGAGCGCGCCGCCGAGGCCGGCGAGGCGCGAGGCGCCGAAGAGTACGACGATGATCGCAAGGATGATCAGCAGTTCAGTGGGGCCAAGCGTGCCAAACATGAGTCGTTCCCTCCCGGCTCGCACGGTGGCTGCGGCCGTCCTGCGATCGTACACCCCTGCGCAGCAATGCAA
Organism: Dehalococcoides mccartyi; assembly: GCA_945888895.1. Lineage (GTDB taxonomy): Bacteria > Chloroflexota > Dehalococcoidia > UBA2979 > UBA2979 > SHYQ01. The sequence goes on from CAMDAY010000110.1 coordinate 4,750, forward strand.
TGGCCGCGGGGAACGTCGAGGATGCTCGATGTTGCCGAAGCGCGCAATGCGCGCGAACCTCACCCAGGCCCGCAGGTCGTTCCGCGGCAAAGGTCTCCTACGCTTCGCCCGATGAGCTACGCGATCCGCTCGACGAAGACCTTCAGCACGCCGCCGCATATCTTGTCGTCACCGTCCACCGGCTGGGTCAGGTCCACCACAACCGTGCGAGGCTTGCCGTCCGCCATGGTCTCCATGGCTTCCTGCCACACCTCGGCCTCCCCGCAGCCGCCGCCGATCGTGCCGACGAACGACCCGTCCGGGCGCAGCAGCATCGAGGCGCCCGGCTTGCGCGGCGTGGAGCCGAGGGAGCCCGACACCGTCGCGAGGACGCGCGGCTCCCCGGCCTTCTGAGCCGAGATGATTTCCCGGTACAACTCAAGCGACATGGTGCGCTCCCGATCGATGCTCTGCGCTCATCATACCGCGTCCGTAGTCAATGTATGACCTCCTGCCGGACGACGTACGACGTGTGGAATCTCTCCGGCCGCGCTGCGCACGAGAGATCCGACCGGTGCCTTGGCGCGTATCTCCAGCAGAGCGGCGGTCGGGCCGCGCCGGTCACCCGGTGGCACCGCGCCCGTGTCCACCGCGTGTCTCGTGCGTGAGTGGGCATTCGCCAGACAAGCACAGGGGCCGATTTCTCGGCCCCCGTGCCCCAGAGGGAACTGGCAACTTAGGTGCCTCCGACCGTCGCTCGCGAACCCCTGTTTCGGGTGGTTCGTGGCGGGGGGCGGCGCTAGCGTGCGCCCTTCCGGCCGGCGACGGCACAATCGTACACCTCGTGCAAAGCCCCTCACCCCCCGCGTGGCGCGTCTGCCTCTCAGAACGCTCTCAACCTCGAAACGTTCGGCTTACGCGCGCACGGGCCAGTGGATCGGCGGGCGCTGATCGCGCATGCGACCGCCACCCCCGCCACGTCTGAGCATCACGATCTCCGCGAGGATCGACAGGGCGATCTCCTCGGGCGTCTCGGCGCCCAGGTCGATGCCGACCGGGGTGCTGACCGCCTCGAGCGCGGCCTGGTCGAAGCCCTCCTCGGCGAGGTGCTGGATCACCGTCGCCGTGCGCCGCTTGCTGCCGATCATGCCGATGTAGCCCGCACCTCGTCCGACGACCGCGCGCAGCCCGTCCTCGTCCTGCTTGTGCCCGCGCGACACGAGGACGATGTAGTCCTGCGGCCCAAACGTCATGGCGGTGAGAGCCTCGGTGCTATCGCCGTTGTGGATCGCCACCGCCATCGCGAAGCGCTCCTTGTTCGCGAACTCCTCGCGGTCATCCACGACCGTGACGTCGAAGCCCACGTAGTCGCCGATGGTGGCCACGGCGAGGCCGACGTGGCCGCCGCCGATGACGACCAGCCGCGCGGGGGCCTCGAACAGCTGCACCATGACCTCGGCGTCGCCGGTGTGCGCCTGCGACCGGCGCGTCGAGGTGCGACCGTCCTGCCCGACGTACAGCGTCTGCAGCACGACGCGCGGGAACTCGGTCAGCGCCGCCATCGCCAGCTCGTGGACGGCATCGTCGAGGACGGCGGTGCCCAGCGTGCCGACCCGATGCCCGTCCGCGCCGACGAGGAGCTTGTCGCCGGGCGTCGCAACGGGCGGGTCGCCGGCCTCGGTCACCGTTGCGGTGACGACCAGCGGGCCGCCCTCCAGCGCCGTCTCGATCTCCTGCACGATCTGGATGCGCGTCATCGCGTCCATCGAGCGTCCCGTCCTGCTGCGATCACCCCTCGCGCCCACCTGGGCGCAGGTGCGTCGAGGTGCCCGGGTAGTCTGCGCGCTCGATCATACGCCCGAGCCTTTTAGCGCTCCGCGGGCGACGACGCCGTGCTGTGGTGCGCGACGGGGGCCCTAGGGCCGCTGCGGCGTGATCGCGAAATGCTCCGCGATCACCGCGCGCGACGTGAAGCGCAGCACGATCCACAGCGCACCGGCGACGATCAGCAGATCGTCGAGCTGGCCGAGCACAGGGATGAAGTCCGGAATGATGTCGATCGGGGACGCGAGGTACATCAGCAACGGTACCGGCAGCAGCCGCACGAACCACGGCACGCGGGGGTCACGCACCAGCCCCCACACGGCCCGGAACGACCGTCGCCAGCCGAGCTCTTCGAGGTCCTCGATGAACGCGCGTACCCACGGGTCGCGCCACGCGAGCGCGCCGCCGATGCCGAGCGACAGCAGCACGAGGACGATCGGGGTCAGGTACCAGAGCCACACTGCCCACATCGAAGCCCGTCCATCTCCAGGCGCATGGTGCGCCCTCACCCCCGCCCGCTCCCGCTGCGCAGGAGAGGGAGCCGAGGTGCGCGCAGTCTGACAGAGTTTGCCGGGGCATGGGAGGCGGCCGTGCGGCTCTCTCGCTCGCTCTGCATGCCGTTGTGGGGGCGGTTCGAATCACATGCACGGACTCAGCGCGGCCACATCAAGTTCCGCCGGGAGTGTGAGGGGGGGCAGCTCCTCACAGTTGGTTCTCTTCTGCTGAACCCCTCCCGCGGAGGGAGGGGGCAGGGGGTGGGCCGCCCCCCGGTTGAACCTCGAAC
>CAMDAY010000111.1 GCA_945888895.1 Dehalococcoides mccartyi
GCATGACGCGCACGATCGCCCTCCGCACACTCCTCGTTGCCGCTCTGCTGGGTACGGCGGTGCTGGTGGCGGCGTGCAGCACCGGCGGCCCGGGTGCCTCGACGCCCGCCGGCGGCAGCGCCGCGACGTCGGGCACGACCGGGGCGCCCTCGACGGCAGCCGGTGCGACGGCGCGCGCGACGGTCTTGTCCACGGGCGCATCGATCCCGGTCAACGACCGGCCGACGCTCGTCTTCGTCGATGCGATCTGGTGACCGTTCTGCGCAATCGCGCGGCCCGTCGTTGACGGGCTCCAGACTGAGTACGCGGGCAAGGTGAACTTCGTGCGCCTCGACTTCGACAAGGAAGCCGAGAGCGCACTCGCGCAGCGGCTGGGTGTCCGCTCGCACCCGGCGTACGCGTTCTTGGCCGCAGGACAGGACACAAAGGTCGAGCAGCGCGCGTTCGGCCCGCTGACGGAGCAGGCGCTGCGCGAGCGCATCGACGCGCTGATCGCGAAGCGCTAGCCGCCGCGGCGGCTCTCTACCACTGCTTGCCGATGCCCCCGCGCTCGCCGAAGAAGCCCGCGGGCCAGTTGCGGCCCGTCATCATCGCGCGGTCGATGTCCTCGGGCGTGGCGATGCCGGCGTCGACGATCGCCTCCGCCTCGCGGCGTGCTGCCGCGAAGACGCGGTTGAGCAGGAAGCCGTACGAGCCGGGCGCGTCCTTCACCATGCAGATGACCTTGCCCGACCGCTCCGCGACGCCGCGGATCGCCTCGATTGTGTCCGGCGAGGTCTGCGGGGTGTAGATCACCTCGCACATCTTCATCGAGGGCACGGGGTTCGAGAAGTGCATGCCGCCGAACAGTGGGAGCCGCGACGCTGACACGTCGCGCGCGATGTCCACGATCGGGAAGCCCGAGGTGTTCGAGACGAAGATCGCGTCCGGGTTCACGATGCCGTCGATCTCCGCGAAGACCTTCTGCTTCAGGTCGAGACGCTCCGGGACCGCCTCGATCAGGAAGTCGACGTCCTTCAAAGCAGACAGCTCCGTGGAGAAGGAGATGCGCGGGATCGCCTCGGTGGCGCGGTCGAAGGGGAGCTTGCCGATCTCGACGGCGCGCTTCATGCCCCAGCGGCTCTCGAAGATGGAGTCCTTCGTCGCCTGGATCAGCTCGTCGGAGAGGTCGCGCACGACCACGTTGTAGCCCGCGACCGCGAGGACGTGCGCGATGCCGCCGCCCATGACGCCGCCGCCGAGGACGCCGATCGTCTGTACCTGCTCGAACTTCATCGCGCTGCTCCTCCTGTGTGTCTCGTTGATGGTCGCTAGTTGCAGATGCCGCGCACCACCTGGTGCATGATCTGCGTCCCGATGCGCAGGTTCTCGATCGAGATGCGCTCGTCGTTGCCGTGGACGCGGCCCTGCTCGGACGGGCCGGTGACCGTCGGCACGAAGCCGTAGGCGGCCGCCCCTCGACGGCGGAAGACGCGTGAGTCGGTGAAGCCGGTAGAGACGCTCGGCAGCACCAGCGCATCCTCGAGGACGCGCTTCGACTCGCGCGCCATGATCTCGTACAGCTCCGTCTGGTGCGAGGTCGTCAGCGTCGAGGCGACGAACACCCGCTCGATCTCAATGCGGGGGTCGTCGATCACGCGCTGGAGGTCCGCGATGAAGCGCTCCGAGTCGTAGCCCGGCACGAGACGGCAGTCGATCGTCGCCTCGGCCATCGCGGGGATGACGTTGTGCTTCACGCCCGCGTTCAGCGTGGTCAGCGAGATCGAGTTCATCTGGATCGACTTCAGACGCGGGTTGCCCTCCGCGAGCTCGGCGAGCACCGCGCTGGTCGGCGCGCGGTCCAGGATGCCCGCGGCGTGGAGCTGGTCGAAGTACTCCTGCACCTCGGGCGTCACGACGTAGGGCCGCTGCCACGTCAGCACGCGGTTGAGCGCCTTTACGAGGTGGTCAGCGGCGTTGTCGTCGTGCGGGACGGAGCCATGGCCGGGACGGCCGTGGGCGCGGAGCGTGAGCCACAGCGGCCCCTTCTCCGACACGCCGATGTTGATCGTGTTGCGCTCGACCCCCAGCGCCTCCGTCGAGCCGCCGCCGCCCTCGTTGATCACGTACTCGCAGTCGAGGACCTCGGGGTGCTCGCGGTCCAGGTACTCGATGCCGTACGTCGAGCCGGCCTCCTCGTCGGCCACGGCCATGTAGACCAGGTCACGGGTGAGTGGGAGGTTCTGGCGCTTGTGGATGAGGAAGGTGATCAGCTCCATGATCCCCTGGCTCTTCATGTCGAGCGCGCCACGCCCCCACACGAAGCCGTCATGGATCTCGCCGCCCATTGGGTCGACCGTCCATTGATCACGCTCGAACGGGACGACGTCCGTGTGGCTGAGGAGGATCAACGCTTTGCCGCGCGTGCCCGTGCCCGCGAGGCGCGCGACGAGCGTGGCGCGACCGTTGCCGGGGTCGTACGTCTGGTACGGGATGCCCTCGGCGTCGAGGATGCGGCCGAGCCAGTCGCAGGCCAACGACTCGTTCCCCGGTGGGTTCACGGTGTCGACGCGGATGAACTCAGAGAGCCATTCCGTCGCCTGCTCTGTCCACGCGTCCCAGTCGATGGTCGGCTCGGCCATGCGATCCCCTCGTGTTGTCGCGTTGTTCGAGCGGTGGTCGCTGTCCCCGGCGACCCCGCCGCATCTTTCGCGCTGACCGATCGCCTGTCAAACAACCTGCTCGTGAGCGGACACGCGCTACCCTCGCGAGGTTGCGAGCCCCGCGCGCTGAGGAGTAGCCCGTGACCGTACGTCAGCTCCTCGTGCTGGTGGCCGGCGTCATCGCGATCTCGTGGGCCGCGCCGCTGATTCGACTGGCCGAGCCCGCGCCCGCGCTGACGATCGCCGCGCTGCGCCTCGTCGTCTCGGCCCCGCCGATGATTGCGCTCGCGGCGACGAGGCGGGCACGCGCCGCTTCGCCGCTGGGGCGGCGCGACCTCGGACTGCTGGTGGTGTCGGCGGTCGCGCTGGCGGCCCATTTCGCGTTCTGGGTCGAGTCGGTGCAGCGCACCTCGATCCTCGCGAGCGTCGTGCTGGTGACGATGCAGCCGCTGTTCGTCGCGATCGGGGCCTGGCTGTTCCTGGGCGAGCGACCATCGAGGGCGGTGAGCGTCGGCATCGCGCTCGGGGTCCTCGGCGCGGCGCTGCTCGTGGGGCAGGGCGCCTCCGACGGCGGGACTCTCACCGGGAACCTGTTCGCGCTCATCGGTGGCGTGATGTCAAGCGTGTACCTCGTGGTCGGTCGACGCGTGCGGGCGCGTCTGTCGACGGCGACCTACGGTGCGGTCGTGTACTCGATCACGGCGGTGATCCTGATGGCGCTCGTGCTGGCGACGGGGACGCAGGTCGGCGGGCTCCCCGCGTCGGCGTACTGGTTCATCGTGCTGCTGGCGCTGGTGCCGCAGCTCATTGGACATAACGCGATGAACTGGGCGCTGGGGTCGCTGTCGGCGGCGGTGGTCGCCGTCGCGATTCTCGGCGAGCCGGTGGGCTCCGCGATCATCGCCGCGGTCGTACTGGACGAGGTGCCGACGGTCATCGAGGTGGCGGGCGGTGCAGTCGTGCTGGCAGGCGTGTACGTTGCCTTACGCGGCGAGCGCCGCGCTTCGACCGAGGCCTGACGGGCCTCACCGCGCCACGAGGGGGGACTGTGATGCCGCCATTTCCGACGACCGGACCGCTGCGCGACGTGCGCGTCCTCGACCTCACCTGGGTGCTGTCGGGGCCGTTCTGCACCGCAACGCTCGCCGACCTCGGCGCGGACGTGGTGAAGCTGGAGCGGCCACCATACGGCGACGTGTCGAGGACGACCGGCCCGATCATCGAGGGCGAGTCGGGGTACTTCTTCTCCGTGAACCGCGGCAAGCGATCGATCGCGCTCGACCTGCGGGCGGAGGAAGGGAAGGCGATCTTCCTCGACCTGATCAAGGAGTTCGACGTCCTCGTGGAGAACTTCACGCCGGGGAGCATGGACGGCCTGGGGCTCGGGTACGAGGTGCTGTCGCAGGTGAACCCGAAACTCATCTATGCCGCGATCTCCGGGTACGGCCAGACCGGCCCCGAGCGGACGAAGCCTGCCCTAGACGTCATCGTGCAGGGCGCGGGCGGCGTGATGTCCGTCACTGGCGAGCCCGGTCGAGGCCCCGTGCGCCCGGGCCTCTCGCTCGGTGACATCACCGCGGGCCTCTACTGCACGATCGGGATCACCTCGGCGCTGCACGAGCGCGAGCGGTCCGGCAAGGGCCAGCTGGTCGACATCTCGATGCTCGACTGCCAGGTGGCGATCCAGGAGAACGCGTTCATGCGCTTCCACCTGAGCGGCGAGCTGCCGGAGCGCCTCGGCACGAGGCATCCCACCGCCGTGCCGTTCCAGGCGTTCCAGACGGCCGACGGGTTCCTCGTCATCGCGCTCTCGTGGGGCGTGCCGAACCAGTGGGCGCTGCTCTGCTCCGAACTGGGCCTCACGGAGATCATCGACGACCCGCGCTTCCACTCCGCCGCCGCGCGGTCGAGGAACCACGCGGAGCTCGAGCCGATCATGCAGGCGGCGTTCCTGAAGAAGCCGACCGCGGCGTGGCTGGAGCCATTCGAGCGCTTCGGCATCCCGTCCGGGCCGCTCAACGACATCCGGCAGGTGACCCAGGACCCGCAGGTGCAGGCGCGCGACATGTTCCGCCCCGTCCACCACAAGGTCTTCGGCGATGTCCCCCTGACGAACACCCCGGTGAAGCTCTCCTCGACGCCCGGAGGCATCCGGGGCGGCTCGCCCGACATGGGACAGCACAGCCGTGAGGTGCTCACCGAGGTCCTCGGGCTGGACGCCGCACGCCTCGACGACCTGATCGCGCGCCAGGTGGTGTGGGTCGAGCGGCCCGAGGTGGAGCTGGGGTAGGAGCCACCCGCGAGGGAGCGGTCGGGGTGTCGCACCCTCGTCTCAGACGCGGGCGCGAGGGAAATCCGACATCTCCCCGTCATTTCCCTTGCAAGATTGTGACGAAAAGCGCAAGATGACGCTTCTTCGGTCGACGACCTTCGGTATGATGTCTCGCCCACCTCCCTATTAAGGAGGGGGCGGCTTTGTAATTGGAGCGGCAGATGGAAGCGCCGGGTATGCCGCAAGCTCAAGGTCTCTACGACCCACAGCGTGAACATGACGCATGTGGTGTCGGCTTCATCGTGCAACTGAAGGGGAAGCGATCGCACCAGATCGTCCTCGATGGCCTGACGGCGCTCGCGAACCTCGAGCACCGGGGCGCTTCGGGCTCTGAGGCAAACACCGGCGACGGGGCGGGGATCCTGATCCAGGTCCCGGACGCCTTCTTCCGCCACGAGCTTGCCGCCCAGGGCATTCGCCTGCCGGAAGCCGGCCACTACGGCGTCGGCCAACTGTTCCTCCAGTCCGATGAGCTCGCCGCGCGTCAGGTGCGCGCGATGTTCCAGACGATCGTGCAGGAGGAAGGTCAGCACTTCCTCGGCTGGCGTGTCGTCCCGACCGATGCGGACGCCGCGGATGTGGGGCCTTCAGCGCGTGCCGTCGAGCCGACGATGTTCCAGGCGTTCGTGGGACGTGACGCAGAGCTCACGGGCGACGACGACGTGTTCGAGCGCAAGCTCTGGGTGATCCGGAAGTGCTTCGAGAAGGCCGTCGAGCGGTCCGGGCTGAAGGGCGCGGAGTACATCTACTTCCCGTCGCTGTCCTCGCGCACCATCGTGTACAAGGGCATGCTCACCGCGACGCAGCTCTCGAAGTACTACCCGGAACTGCACGACCCGCGCGTGATCTCCGCGCTCGCGATGTTCCACTCGCGGTTCAGCACCAACACCTTCCCGTCGTGGAAGCTCGCGCACCCGTACCGCATGATCTCCCACAACGGCGAGATCAACACGCTCCGCGGCAACGTGAACTGGATGACCGCCCGCGAGGCGCTCTTCGAGTCGCCGTTGTTCGGCGACGTGTCGAAGATCGTGCCGGTGATCGACGAGAATGGGTCCGACACCGCGTGCCTCGACAACGCGGTCGAGTTGCTGGTGCAGTCGGGGCGCTCGATCCCGCACGCCATGATGATGCTGATCCCGGAGGCTTGGAGCGGCCACGAGGCCATGTCCAAGGAGAAGCAGAACTTCTACGAGTACAACAGCACCGTGATGGAGCCGTGGGACGGCCCCGCCTCGGTGGCCTTCACGGACGGCAAGAACATCGGTGCCGTCCTCGACCGCAACGGGCTGCGCCCCTCGCGCTTCTACGTCACGAAGGACGACCTCGTGATCATGGCGTCCGAGGTCGGCGTGCTGCCGATCGCCCCTGAGAACGTGCTCTACAAGGGCCGCCTGCAGCCGGGCAAGATGTTCGTCGTCAACCTCGAGGAAGGCCGCATCGTCGACGACACGGAACTCAAGGGCGCGCTGTCCTCTGCGATGCCGTACGGCGACTGGCTCGCGAAGCACCTCCACCCGCTGTCGTCGCTGCCGCAGGGCGAGGCCGCGCCCCTCTTCAGCGACGCAGAGCTGCGCGAGCAGCAGATCGCGTTCGGCTACTCGCTGGAAGACCTCAAGTACATCCTCGGTCCGATGGTGAACAACTCCGAGGAGGCGATCGGCTCCATGGGGTCGGACACGCCGCTGGCGGTCCTCTCCAACATGGCGCAGCCGCTCTACAACTACTTCCAGGAGCTGTTCGCGCAGGTCACCAACCCCCCGCTGGACGCGATCCGCGAGGAACTGGTGACCTCTGCCTACACGGCGATCGGCCCCGAAGGGAACCTGCTGAACACGGGCCTCGAGGACGTCGACCTGGTGAAGATCGACTCGCCGGTCTTGAGCAACGAGGAGATGGCGCAGGTCAAGGCGCTGGGCACGCACCCGACGTTGCGCACCGCCGTCATCTCCACCCTGTTCCCCGCCGCCGGAGGCGCCGTCGGTCTGGAGCAGGCGCTCGAGCGCGTCTTCAAGGACGCCGACGCGGCCATCCACGCCGGCGCGAAGATCCTCGTGCTGTCCGATCGCGGCGTGACCGCCGAGTGCGCGCCGATCCCGGCGCTGCTCGCTGTCGCCGGTTTGCACAACCACCTCGTGCGGGACCGCAAGCGCACGCAGGTCGGCATCGTGCTGGAGACGGGCGAGCCGCGCGAGGTGCACCACTTCGCGTTGCTCATCGGCTACGGCGCGAGTGCGATCAACCCGTACCTCGCCCTCGAGAGCCTCTCGCGCCTGAAGTCGGACGGATACGTCCCCGACAGCATGACCGAGGAAGACGCGCACTATCACTACCTGAAG
>CAMDAY010000112.1 GCA_945888895.1 Dehalococcoides mccartyi
ACACTTCGGACACTCCCGGCACGACGTAGCGAGGAGAGGAGGCCGCGATGCTGTCGATCCAGACGATCCGCGAACGCACCGACGAGGTGCGCCAGTCGCTGGCCAACCGCCACTCCGACGCGCCGCTGGAGGCGATCCTCGCCGCCGACGAGATGCGTCGCTCCGTCCTCGCGGACGTCGAGCGCATGCGCCACGAGCGCAACGACGCCGGCAAGCGCATCGGCGCGGCGAAGGACGCCGCCGAGCGCCAGCAGCTCATCGAATCGCAGCGCGCCGTCGCCGAGGACCTCGACCGGTACGAGGGCATCCTGCGCGATGCCGAGCGCGAGCTGGAGTCGCTGCTGCTCTACATGCCGAACATCCCCCACCCCGACGTCCCGCTCGGCGGCGAGGCGGACTCCGTCGTCATCCTCGAGGGCGACGGGCTCGAGTGGGAGCGCCGCCTGGAGACACCGCTCCCGATCGCGCAGCACGAGGCCCCCGCGATGCGCGAGGACCGTCACCCGCACTGGCACCTCGGCCCCGAGCTCGGGATCATCGACTTCGAGCGCGGCGTGAAGATCTCCGGCTCGCCGTTCTACATCCTCAAGGGCGACGGCGCCCGCCTGCAGCGCGCGCTGATCACGTGGATGCTCGACGTGCACCGCGAGCAGGGCTACAGCGAGATCTACCCCCCCGCCCTCGTGCGCGAGGAGACACTGGTCGGCACCGGCCAGTTGCCGAAGTTCGCGAACACGATGTTCCACGCCGAAGGCACCGACCTCTGGCTGATCCCCACCGCCGAGGTCCCCGTCACGAACATGTACCGCGAGGAGATCCTGGACCCCACGCAGTTGCCGCTGAAGCACGCGGCGTACACGCCCTGCTTCCGCCACGAGCAGTTCAGCGCCGGCCGCGACGTCCGCGGCATCAAGCGCGGCTTCCAGTTCGACAAGGTCGAGATGGTGCAGTTCGTCCCGGAGGAAGACTCGTGGGCCGCGCTGGAGCAGATCGTCGAGGATGCGCTCGACATCATCCGGCCGCTGGGCCTGCGCTACCGCGTGCTGCGCCTCGCGACGGCCGACCTGACGTTCGCCAGCGCCATGACCTACGACATCGAGGTCTGGGCGCCCGGCGCGAACGAGTGGCTGGAGGTGTCCAGCGTCTCGAACTTCCTCGACTTCCAGTCGCGCCGCGCGAACCTGCGCTATCGCGACGCGGAGGGCCGTATCCACCACCTGCACACCCTCAACGGCTCAGGCGTCGCCCTCCCGCGCACCCTCGCCGCCATCCTCGAGACGCACCAGCAGCCCGACGGCTCCGTCGTCCTGCCGGAGGCGATCCGCCCCTACCTCGGCGGGCTGTCGAAGATCGAGAAGCAGTAGCGGTCGCGCGGTCGGACCAAACCGGGGGAGCCTAGGTCACGGGCGGGGCGATCGCTGCCGTCAGGCGGCGCAACTCCCGAACCTCCTGCACGGTCGCCTCAAGGCGCGCCCGTGCTTCGGCGGCGACCGCCCGCATCACGTCGTAACCGACATCAGGCCGATGACTGAACATTTCGAGCAGCATGCGACTCCGCAAACGCAACACCTTGCACTCGTCGAACGCGACGATGCTCGTGGATGAGCGGTACGGCTCGACGAGCGCGGCCCAGCCCGCGAACGGGAGTTGCTGCGGTTGCAGGTCGACAGCGCCCACCCAGGACAGGGTGACCGAACCTGAGATGAACAGGTAGAAGAACGTCGCAGCCGTACCAACACTGGTAAGGACGCCTCCGGGCGGGATCGTCAGATACTCCGCTTGGTGCGCAATATGACTCAGGTCTGGACGAGCCAGGCGCGAGAAGAGCGGAGACTCCCGGAGCAGCGCGAACTTGCCTTCGTGATCAAGTACCGGCGTCTTCATGCCAGGAGCGGCCCTTCCACTGTGACGCAGCCGGTCGAGCACCAGCGCCCTCCGCAGATGAGCGATCTTCGGGTGCCACACGGTCATTCTGTATAGGTGCGCGCGAATACAACTCGAAAAGTCGGCCTGCGCATCCCGGGCCGGCCGCAACGAAGGGGCCACGGGGCCCCTTCGTCCTATCCAGATGGCTCAGTCCGTCGAGGGCTACGCCAGGCCGTGCTGCTTGAGCACTGCCTGCATCGTGCTGCCGATGTCGGCGGGGTTCTCGACGATGGTCGCGCCGGCTGCGCGGAGCGCGGCCTGCTTCGCGGAGGCGGTGCCGGCCGCGCCGGAGATAATCGCGCCCGCGTGGCCCATGCGGCGGCCCGGAGGGGCTGTCGCGCCGCCGATGAAGACCACGACCGGCTTCTTCATCGTCTTGATGTACTCGGCCGCTTCCTGCTCCGCGGTGCCGCCGATCTCGCCGATCAGCACGATCGCCGCGGTGTCGGGGTCGGCCTCGAACAGCTCGAGCGCCTCGCGCTGGGTGGTGCCGATGATCGGGTCACCGCCGACGCCGAGGCTGCCCGACTGGCCGATGCCGAGGCGGGAGAGCTGGTCGACCGCCTCGTACACCAGGGTGCCGGAGCGCGAGATCACGCCCACGTTGCCCTCGAGGTACACGTCCACCGGCATGATGCCGGCGCGCGAGCGGTCGGCGACGGAGATCACGCCCGGGCAGTTCGGGCCGATCAGGCGCGACGTGGAGTTCTTCATCACGCGCTTCACCTTCACCATGTCGAGCACCGGGATGCCCTCCGTGATGCAGATGATCAGCGGCACGCCGGCACGCTCGGCCTCGAGGATCGCGTCCGCCGCGAAGGGGGCGGGGACGAAGATCAGCGAGACGTTGGCCTGGTGCTGCTCGACCGCCTCGACGACGGTGTTGTAGATCGGCACGTCCTCGATCGTCTGGCCACCGCGGCCCGGCGTGACGCCGGCGACGACCTGCGTGCCGTAGGCGATGCTCGTCTTGGCCTCGCGCTGGCCCGCGCCGCCGAAGCCCTGGATGACGACGCGGCTGTCCTTGTTCATCAGTACGGACATTGGTGTCGCTCCCTTACTTCTCGCCGCGCGAGGCCGCGACGACCTTGCGAGCGCCGTCCGCGAAGCCGTCCGCGCGGATCAACTCGACGTCCGTCGCCTCGTCGAGGATCTTGTTGCCTAGGTCGACGTTCGTGCCCGACAGGCGGACGACGGTCGGCTGGCTGATCATGCCCTCGCGCTTGGCGAGGATGACGCCCTCGGCAATCACATCGGTGCGCGCGAGGCCGCCGAAGATGTTGACCAGCACGGCCTTCACCTTCGGGTCGGAGCCGATCAGGCGGAGCGCCGCGGCGATCGCCTCGGGGTTGTTCGCGGTGCCGATGTCGAGGAAGTTCGCCGGCTCGCCGCCCGCGAACTTGATGCCGTCCATCGTCGCCATCGCGAGGCCCGCGCCGTTCACGAGGCAGCCGATGTCGCCGTCCAGCGCGACGTAGTTCTGGATGCCGTGGTCGTGCGCGTCCAGCTCGCGGTCGTCCTCCTGCGAGCGGTCACGCTGCTCGACGATCGCCTTCTGGCGGTACTCGGCGTTGTCGTCGATGGAGAACTTGGCGTCGGCGGCCAGCAGGCGGCCGTCCTTCGTGACGACGACCGGGTTGATCTCCGCGATCGCCCCGTCGCTCTCCATGAACGCCCGCACGAGGTTGCCGATGAGCTGTGTGGCCGGGCCGAGCAGCGGGCCATCGAGGCCGACCGCGAAGGCGAGCTCGCGGCCCTGGAACGGCTGGAAGCCGCAGGCCGGGTCCACGTGCTGCTTGAAGAGCGCCTCGGGAGTGTTCGCCGCGACCTCCTCGATATCCATGCCACCCTGCGCGGAGGCGATGATCACCGGCATGCCGGGGGTGTTGTCGATCGCGACCGACAGGTAGATCTCCCGCTCGATGTCGACGAGCTCCTCGACGAGGACGGCGGAGACGGGCAGTCCGGCGGGGCCGGTCTGGTGGGTGACGAGCTGCATACCGAGGATGGCCGCGGCATGCGCCTTCGCCTCGGCGGGGGTCTTCGCGACCTTCACGCCGCCGGCCTTGCCGCGGGCGCCCGTGTGCGCCTGCGCCTTGATCACGGAACTACCACCCAGCTCAATCGTGATGGCCTCGGCCTCTTCGGGAGTCCGCGCAACGCGGCCCTTCGGCACCGGCACACCAAACTGAGCGAGGAGCTCCTTCGCCTGGTACTCATGCAGCTTCATGACGCCTCGAATCCCGCCTCGCTGGAGGCCGCGGAGCGGCCGGTACGTTGACGTAAAAAAGGCCACCGACGGGGGCCCGCTCGCGATACTAGCACCTCGGCCGATGGAGGCTAGACGCGGCGTGCGGGACGGCCAGCGCGAGCGTTCGAGGTTCGCGTGGCGTGAAGGTGATCGCGGGCGGCGCCCCCCCCCTGCCCCTCCCGGCGCGGGAGGGGTGGGAAGAAGAGAACCAAGTGTGAGGAGCTGCGCCCCTCACACTCCCGGCGGAACTCGATGTGGCCGCGCCAAGTTGGTTGCGAGTGACTCGCACCGCCACCACAGAGATGCGGACTGCCACCTCGACCGCGCTCGCGACGTCGATGTCTACGCCCGCGCGACGGCGCTTTCGACGAAGGCGGCCACGCGCTCCGCGGTACCGGCGATGCCGCCGGTCTGGGCGAGGGAGCGCGAGATCGGGGGGACGCCCCACTCGGTGGCCGCCGGGTCCGTCGAGGGCTGCTCGACGCCGTCGGTGAGGCCGGCGGAGCGGGCGAAGAGGCGCGCGCGCATCACGTACGCGGCGAGGCTCGCCGGATCCGGCAGCGCGTTCGGGTCGAGGTTATGTCGAGCGACCGCGTCCGCGAGGTCGGGTGGGAAGTTCCAGTGCAGCGCCAGCGCCCCACCGACCTCGGCGTCCGTGTAGCCGAGGACCTGCCGCTCCGCCTGCGCGATCGTCCAGCCGCGCGTCTGCGCGACCTCGATGCAGTGTCGGAGGTCGTCGGGACGGTGCTGATCCATCGCCAGGCGGCCGATGTTGTGCAGGACGCCGGCAGTGAAGGCCTCGTCCGTGTGCTCGCGCGTGGCGCGGGACAGCACCTCCGCGAGCATGCCGACGCTCACCGAGAACTCCCAGGCCTTCACCGGGTCGAGCACCTGCCCCCCCGGGAGGGCCTCGATGACGCACGAGGCGAGCGTGGCGGAGCGCACGGCGCGGAAGCCGAGCAGCACGACCGCGTCGCGGACGGTGGTGATCCGTCGAGGGAAGCCGTAGTACGCGGAGTTGGACAGCCGCAGGATCTTGGCGGTCAGCGCCTGGTCGGCAGACACCGTCTGCGCCAGCTCGTGCGCGGAGAACCGGTCGCCCTCGGCGAGCTCAAGGACGCGCAGCGCGACCACCGGGAGCGGACGTAGCTCCGCGATCTCCGTGACGATGACGTCCAGCTCAGGGTTGGATGCGACCACCGGGGCCTCGTTCGCGCGTGCGGCATCATCGAAACGAATGGTGCCCGAATTGTCGGTCGCGTCGCCGCCTTCCAGCAGGGTCGACACCAGGACCGCACGGCGGGAGGTGTGGATGGCGGAGGGGGTGGGATTCGAACCCACGGTCCTCTTGCAAGGACGACCGTTTTCAAGACGGTTCCGTTCGACCGCTCCGGCACCCCTCCAGCGCACAGGGTACGTGGCACCGCCGCATCCGCACATAGGGCCGCGCCAGGTGCCCCGGAGGGCGCGCGAGTCCACGGCCACGCGGATAGACGGCACGCGGGGCCACCGGTAGGATCGGCCTGAGCCACTTGTGGCGTGCCTGGGCCTGCTGCGTCCTCGGGAAGGCGTCCTCGTGCCGTTCATCATCACCGACCCCTGCATCGACACCAAGGACCAGGCCTGCGTCTCGGTATGCCCGGTGGATTGCATCCACTTCGAGGATGCCGACCGGATGCTCTACATCAACCCGACGGAGTGCATCGACTGCGGCGCGTGCCAGCCGGCCTGCCCCGTCAGCGCGATCTTCCCGGAGGACGCCGTCCCGGACGCCTCCAAGAAGTTCATCTCCATCAACGAGCTCTGGTACACGGACAAGGCGGCCGCGCGAGCGCAGGTTGGTGGTGGCAGCGCTGCCGCCGCTCCCGCAGCCGGCGCTGACGCCGGCCACTCCCCGGCCGCCGCCCCGGCTGCTGCCGCCGCGCCTGCCGCGAAGGCCGCCGCCAAGGTCGATGAGACCCCGCCGATCCTCCAGGTGCCCGCCACCAAGGGGGTCCACGCACCCTCGATCTCCGCGTACACACTGCCCCCGGCTTCAGGCTTCATCTCGCTCGCGATCTTCGCGGTCACCTTCGCCCTGATGTTCATCCAGCCGGGGCCTGCTCTGCTCGTCATCGGCGGAGCGGTGCCGATCGGTGCGACCGTGATGCTGTTGCTGCCCGTGTCGCTCGTCTTCCTCCTGATCTTCCTGCGCACGCAGATGCGCGACCTCTCCTTCTTCGCCGCGCGTCAGCGCCGCCAAACCGGCAAGTGGCGCGGCGTGGGCCTCGAGTGGCGTCGCAACGAGGAGTCGCGTCGCTACAACCTCGTCGAGACAGTGAACGCCATCGCGCGCGAGCGCTTCGCGTTCCCGAACGTCGAGAACCCTGACCTCCGCACGTACGTGAACCTCCCCGAGCCGACGATGGCGATCGAGCCGCGCGGCACCGGCGAGAAGGTGTTCCCAGACATCGTCGCGGTGTCGTACCCCGGCAACTACCCGGTCGCCGTCGCGCAGGTGGAGTCGAAGGAGACCGTCACCCTCGACCAGGCGCGCTACGTGTGGTCGAAGCTCCAGAACAAGGATGCCGAGCTCTACCTGTACGTCCCGACCGGCTCGCTGGCGCGGGCGAAGGACTACGCCAAGGTCGCGGGCATGAAGAACGTGAAGTTCCGCACCTGGCGCTGGACGCCGAACGGCATGGTCGTGCGCGAGCTGTAACCGCCTGCACCGAGGCACGCGCCCGCTCACCACAGCGACAACGCCCCGAGGAACCTCGGGGCGTTGTCTTGTCTGCGTTCGTCCCCGCTACGGCAACGCCGTCAGCGTGCCCGAGTTCAGCGCGTGCTTCAGCACCTCGCGCTTGCTCAACGGACTCAGCCGATCGGCGTGCGCGACGACATAGCGCAGCACCTCGCCCGGGTCGGTCTTCGCGTACTCGCGCAGCGCCCACCCGATCGCCTTGCGGATGAAGAAGTCGCGGTCGTCGAGGTTCGCCTCGATGCACGCGTACAGCAGGTCGAGGTCGGTCGCGGCTTTGAAGCGGAGCTGGCAAATGATCGAGACGCGGCGCTTCCACAGCACCTCGTCGGTGCTCCATGCACGCATTTCGCGCGTCGTCCACGCCCGGTCGA
>CAMDAY010000113.1 GCA_945888895.1 Dehalococcoides mccartyi
GTCGCCCGTGAGCGCGCTCACGATCTCCGGCAGCGCCCAGATGTGGTTCGACACGATGATCGAGGCGACGCCAGCGTTGCGCAGTCGTTCGAGCGCGGGCAGCGCGTCCTCGAACAGCACGTAGCGCGTCGACTCCTCCTCGATGAGCGCGGCGCGCCGCCCGGCGTCGAGGAGCGCCGGCCCGTCCGGCACCCCCGCCGCGCGGAAGCGCTCGATGGCGAGCGTGGCGCGCAACTCCCGGAACGACTCGTGCGACCTCGACTCGTCGAGGTGCACCGGGCCGAGCGGTGTGCTCCAGCGCGCCCAGCCGCCCTCGGTGCCGCCAGCCGCCAGCGCCTCCGCCGTGACGTCGATGCCCGCCGCGCGCGCAGCCTCCTCGTATGCCGTCCAGTGCGAGGGCTGCATGTACCCCAGCGTCTGGTCGAAGTCGAAGCACACCGTGCGGATGGGCGTCGTGGTCATGCGCACACGATATCTGTGCACAGGGCGGAGGCGAAGCCGGAGGGCGGAGTGGGGAACCCCCACCCCACCCCTCCCCCCTCCGCGGGGGAGGGGTGGGGTGGGGGGCTCTGCAGCCGAGCCCTCGTCTACACAGCCACCGGCGACCGCGCCCCCGCGAGCAACGTCAGCAGCCCCTCGATCGCCGCGACCCACTGCGGGCCGAGCGCGGCGCGGTCGAGGCGGATCTGGTTGCGGCCCATGCGGATGCCGTTCGGCATGCGCGGCAGCGTGCGCTCGCCGAACGGGCGGCCTGCGGAGGTGACCAGCACCTCCCCGCCCTCGATGCGGATCGCGCCGATGCCGGCGGTCGCGCCGACGATGCGCAGTCGCACGATCGCGAGGAGGTTCTTGAGCGCCTCCGGCAGCGGGCCGAAGCGGTCCTCGGTCTCCGTCGCGAGCGCCTCGACCTCCTCGACGCTGCGCAGGCCGGCGACGCGCTGGTAGAGCGCGAGACGGCCCTCGATGTCGGGGACGTAGGGCTCCGGGACGTACGAGGCGAGTGGCAGGTCGATGACCACCGCGCGGAGCGCGTCGCGCTGCTCGTGCGGCTGCGGCTCGGGCGCGCGGTGCTCGTGTGAGGCGCGCAGTTCCTCGACCGCCTCGGCGAGCATCTCCGTGTACAGGTCGAAGCCGACCGAGGCGATGTTGCCGCTCTGCTCCGCGCCCAGGAGGTTGCCCGCCCCGCGGATCTCCAGGTCGCGGAGTGCCACCTGGAAGCCGGAACCGAGCTCGTTCGCCTCGAAGATCGTGGCGAGGCGCGCCTGTGCCTCCTCGGTGAGGATGCGGTTCTTCGGGTGCAGCAGATAGGCGTACGCTTGGTTGGCGCCTCGGCCGACGCGCCCGCGCAGCTGGTACATCTGCGCCAGGCCGAGCATGTCCGAGCGGTCGACGATCAACGTGTTCGCGTTCGGGATGTCGATGCCAGACTCGATGATCGTCGTGCAGATCAGCACGTCGAACTCGCCGTCGGCGAACTTCTCCATCACGCCCTTCAGCACAGACTCTGCCATCTGCCCGTGGCCCACCGCCACGCGTGCGTCGGGCACCAGCTCGCGCACGTGCTTGGCGAGCTCGTCGATGCTGCGCACGCGGTTGTGCACCATGAACACCTGCCCGCCGCGATCGATCTCGTGGAGGATCGCCTCGCGCACGATCGCGTCGTCGCTCTCCATGACGAAGGTCTGCACCGGCTGGCGGCCCGCGGGCGCCGTCTCGATCATCGACATGTCGCGGATGCCGGTGAGCGCCATATGCAGCGTGCGCGGGATCGGCGTGGCGGAGAGCGTGAGCACGTCCACCTCGAGGCGCATGCGCTTCAGCCGCTCCTTGTGCGTGACGCCGAAGCGCTGCTCCTCGTCGATGATCACCAGACCGAGGTTCTTGAACTCCATGGACGGGTCGAGCAGCCGGTGCGTACCGATGAGGATGTCCAGCTCGCCCTCGCGCGCGCGGTGGATCATCTCGCGCACCTCGCCGTCGCTGCGGAAGCGCGAGATCACGTCGACGGACACGGGGAAGCCGGACAGCCGCTCGCGGAACGTGCGGAGGTGCTGCTGCGCGAGCACGGTGGTCGGCACGAGGACGGCGACCTGGTAGCCCTCCTGCACGGCTTTGAACGCTGCGCGCACGGCGATCTCGGTTTTGCCGAAGCCCACGTCGCCACAGATCACACGGTCCATCGGACGAGGCGACTCCATGTCCGCCTTCACCGCCGCGATCGCCGTCGCCTGATCCTCGGTCTCCTCGTACGGGAACGATTCCTCGAGCTCGCGCTGCCACGGCGTGTCGCCGCTGTACGCGTGGCCGGGGAGCATCTGGCGTGCCGCGTACAGCCGCACGAGGTCGGCGGCGACGACCTGCACCGCCCCCTTCACGCGCTGCCGCGCGCGCGTCCATTCCTGCGTGCCGAGTCGGGTGAGTCTCGGCGCGTGTCCTGCCGGGCCGCTGTAGCGGCTGACGCGGTCCACCTGGTCGACCGGCACGTACAGCTTGTCGTCGCCCGCGTAGCGCAGTTCGAGGTAGTCGCGCTGCTCTCCCTCGACCTCGCGGCGCACGATGCCGCCGAAGCGCGCGATCCCGTGGTCGGCGTGCACGACGAAGTCGCCCGGCGACACCTCCGCGAGGAACCTCGAGCGGTGGCTCGCGCGCGTGCGCAGCGTGCGGCGCTGCTTCACGAACCCGAACAGCTCGCGGTCTGTGACGAGGCCGACCGGGCCGGAGTCGGCCTGCACGATCCAGCCCTCGGGCATCCCGCCCTGCACGAGGTGCACGGAGCTGCGCGGTACTGGCGCCGTCAGGTGTTCGACGACCGGCGCGTCGACGGCGTTCTCGGCGAGCACCTCGCGGTAGCGCTGCGCCTGCTGCGTGACGACCACGACACGGTCGCCGCGCTGCCGCTGGCGGTAGGTGTCCTTCGCCGCGTCCACGAGGCGGCCCGCGTAGGCATCCGCGGTGCGGAAGGGGAGGCGGTACGAGAACGCCTCGGCGCCCGTCACCCAGCGGCCCAGCTCCGCGCGCCGCCCGTGCGCGTCGATGTCCGCGCGCCACGCGTCGAGCGGCTGGTGCGGGAACGGCGCCGTCGAGGTGAACTCGCCGCGCTCGGCGAGGTCGGCGCGCCGCTCCGACACCAACTCGTCGAGGTCGGTGAGCGCCGCGTCGAGCGACTCGGTCTCGTCGAGCACGAGCACAGCGTCGGTGGCAAGGTGGTCGAGGATCGTCGCGGTCGTGGCGAGCGGCCCGTACATCGCAGGCTCGGGCAGCGTCCCGGCGCGCAATTGACTGAGCTCGTCGAGCACCTGCTTGTCGCGTGAGCCTTCGAGGAGCGACGCGAGCCTGCCCATGTCGACGCGCGTCGGGAACCACTCCGTGGCCGGGCCGATGCGCACCTCGTCGAGCTGGGTGATCGTGCGCTGCGTCTCGATCGAGAACGTGCGGATCGACTCCACCTCGGGCCCGAAGAACTCGATGCGCACGGGGGTATCGAGGCCGGGCGGGAACACGTCGATCAGCCCGCCGCGCCGCGCCGCCTGCCCGGGCGCCTCGACGAGCGGGACGATGTCGTAGCCCGCCTCGACGAGCTTCACCGCGAGGCCCTCGAACGACACGCGGTCGCCGAGCGCGATCCGCCCCGCGCCCCGCCCGAGGTCGGCGGGCCGCAGCGTGTGCTGCGCCGCTGCCGCGACCGACGCGACGATCAGCGGCGGCGTGCCGCCCGAGGATGCGAGCGCGATCCTCGCGAGTGCCGTGATGCGCTGCCAGCCGATCTCGTGGTCCGGCGCGCTGCGCGTGTACGCGATCTCGTGGTGAGCGGGGTAGTGCATCGCCGCGTCGCCGACCCACGCGCGCATCTGCTCGGCCAGTGCCTGCGCGTCGTTCTCGCGCGGGACGATGAACAGGACGGGCCGTCGCGCGTGTCGCCACAGCAACGCCGCCGTCACCGGCTTCGCCGCATCGAGCACCCCCACCCGCGCCGTCCCACCCGCGTCGAGGCGTGCGTACACGTCCGTCAGGTGATCGACGGTCCGCAGTATCTGGAGCAGTGGCTGAAGATCCAACGCGTGTGCCTCGACATCCCGCGCATTCGCGGGCGCAACCGAAATCGGGGCCGCCCGCGCGGGGTGGCCCTTCGACTGTGTGCCTGATGTACCCAGTGTAGACAGCGAGCGAGAGAGCGGAAGGCCCTGACCCCAAACCTCAGCTTCCGGCCCCCTCCCCCTTCACGGGGCAGGGTTGGGGTGCGGTTCCGGACTCGAAGCCCGAAGGTCAGCGGCGGGCGCGCGCGGGTATCCCGCGCATTAGCCCGAAGAAGTGTGTTCCCAGCGGTTGAGGCTGTTCATCGCCACCTTGAGGCCCACGCGCGCGGACTCCTCGACGGCGTCGGCGACGCGGTTCACGGCGGCGTCGAGGATCTCGCGCTGCTGCCCGGAGGGACGTGCGAGCACCCACTTCGCGATGCGCTCCGGCTCGCGGACGGGGATCGTGCCGTCGTATGGACGGTCGATGCCGATGCGGATGCGCGGGAAGTCGGTGTTGCCGCCGAGCGCCGCGATGATCGACTTGAGCCCGTTGTTCCCGCCGCTGCTCCCCTGCAGCCGCATCCGCGTCCGCCCGACGGGGAGGTCGAGGTCGTCATAGATGATCAGCAGTTCGGGCGGCGAGGCGTGCAGTCGCTTCATCTCCTGCACGATGCCCGCGCCCGCGTCGTTGTAGAACGACCGCGAGATGGCGATCCCGACCGCGCGACCGTCGATGTCGAGCCGAGCCGCCTCGACGTTCCCGCTCCGGCTCAGGGCGACGCGATAGCGGTTCGTGAGCTCGCCGATGACCCACATGCCCACGTTGTGGCGCGTCTGTCCGTAGTCGTTCGTGGGATTGCCGAGGCCGACCACCAGCAGCGGGCGTGTCGGGCCCTCGCTCTTCGGAGCGGGCGCGGCATCCTCTGCCTCCGGGCGGGGCGTACGAGGGCGGAACTGGCCGAATCCTCCGAGTGGCATAGCGCATCGTGTGTCGCGCGCGCGCCTCGGCGCAACCTCCGAGGGCTTGAATCGTACATAATCGAAGAAGTGCCGAGTGAACGTGTGGACACGTTGCCTGATGCGGCGTACCTATCGCTCCGGTCGGGCGTTCCGACCCACGGCCGAAGGGACACCACTCGTGATCTACGTCGTCGCCATCCTGCTCCCGCCCCTCGCGGTGCTGCTGAAGGGGAAGCTCGTCCAGGCGCTCGTGAACCTCGTGCTGACCGCGTTCTTCTGGGTGCCGGGCGTCATCCACGCCATCCTCGTGATCAACAAGGCAGATGCCGACCGCCGGCACGCCGAGTTGCTCGCGGCCGCCAGGAAGTAGCGGACAGCTACCGACCTGGCCCGGGATACCCCACCGGGGCGCAGTATCGTTTACTGCGCGTCTCGTGAGGTCTACGCTCTTCCCATGCCTGATCGACAGGACGCCTCGCCCATCTACCTCGACAGCGCTGCCTCCACGGCGGTGCGGCCCGAGGTGCTCGAGGTGATGCTGCCGTTCTTCTCGGGCGAGTTCGCGAACCCCTCGGCGCATCACGCACGCGGTCGCGTGGCGCATGATGCGCTCGATGACGCCCGCGCGGACGTCGCCGAGATCTTCGGCGGCGTGCCCGAGGAGATCGTGTTCACCTCCGGCGGCACGGAGAGCATCAACGCCGCCATCAAGGGTGTCGCCTTCGCGCAGATGGAGGCCGGCGTCGGCCGGCACGTCATCACCACGGAGATCGAGCACCACGCGGTGCTCCATTCCGCGCAGTACCTCGAACGCTTCGGCTTTGACATCGAGGTGCTCCCGGTGGACGAGTACGGGCGTGTCACGCCCGAGCAGGTCGCAGCATCCGTACGCCCGGATACCGCGCTCGTCTCGATCGGCTACGCGAACAACGAGGTGGGCACGGTGCAGCCGCTGGCCGAGATCGCGCGGGCGCTGAAGGCTCGTGCGAGCAGCCTCGGGCGGCGCATCCCGCTCCATACCGATGCGGTGCAGGTCGCCAACTCACATGACCTCAACGTCGACGCGCTCGGCGTCGACCTGCTGTCGCTGTCCGGGCACAAGTTCGGCGGCCCGAAGGGCACCGGGCTGCTCTACCTGCGGCGCGACGTCCCGTTCCTCGAGCAACTCTCGGGCGGCGGGCAGGAGCGGCAGCGGCGTTCGGGTACCGAGAACGTGCCGGGGATCGTGGGCATCGCTCGCGCATTGCACCTGGCCCAGGCGGAGCGCGAGGGTTTCGTGCAGCGCACGAGTGCGCTCCGTGACCGGCTGCTCCACGGCATCATGACCGCCTGCCCGGACGCGCGGCTCAACGGCCACCCGACGCAGCGGCTCCCGCACAACCTGCACATCTGCTTCCCCGGCGTCGAGGGCGAATCGATGGTGGAGGCGCTCGACGGTGCGGGCATCGAATGTTCCGCCGGTGCCGCGTGTACCTCGGCGACCTGGGAGCCCTCGCACGTGCTGCTGGCGATGGGCGTCCCGCTGGACCTCGCTATCGGATCGCTGCGCATGACGCTGTGGCCCAGCCTCACCGTCCCGCAGATCGACTACGTCGCACAGCAGATCCCCATCGCGCTCGACCTCGTGCGCGCCACCTCCCCGACAGTGTTGTAGCGCCCCCGGGGAGGCGGCGGCTCACCGGTCCGTAAGACGTTCCGCTCCGGGTCGCACCTGTTCGAGGTGCGCTGCGGAGCGCGGCCGCGGTACGGCCGGCAAGCGACCGGCGCAATTGCCTAAGCGCGGATACAGATCGCTTTACATAGCAGGCACGGTTGTGTACGTTGCATATGCCTTTGATCCATTGTTCCCCGAATGGATGGAAGTGGACATGCCTGATTCGCCGTTCGATGAGTATCTCGACCTTGTGGAAGCCGCGCGTGAGCTTGGTATCCATCCGCAAAGCCTCCGCCGCCTGATCAAACAGGGCCGCGTCCCGGCGACCCTCTTCGCCGGCAAGTACCTGATCGAGCGTGACAAGCTCGACATGTTCAAGTCGAGCTACGACCCACGTCCGGGCCGCAAGCCGATCCGCCGCCTGCTCTAACGTACGGCTCTCTGACTCGCGTCGAGGTCCTCCAACGCCACGCCTCATGCGGGGCGTCTTCGTGTCCGGGCGGGCCGCCTACCTCGAGGTCGACGGGGCGATGTAGTAGTTCGTGCCGCCGACCATCTTGATCAGCGCATCCTCGCCACCGGCGGCGCCGTCGCATGCCATGTGTGA
>CAMDAY010000114.1 GCA_945888895.1 Dehalococcoides mccartyi
GGATGTGTGTAGGGTGCCGGCCTCGTCCGCGTCCCAGCAACCTCGGAGGCAGGCATGGCGTCGGCGATCGAGATCCGCGGCAACCTCGCGCGGAAGTACGCGGATGTGTTGACGCCCCCAGCGCTCGCCGCGATCGAGGTGCTTGCGCCCCTCGATGCCGCGCGCAAGCGGGCAATGATGGATCGCATCGCCCGCCGCACTCAGCGTGCGAAGTGGCCGGTCGCGGCGCGGCCGTAGGGCCGAGCGACGCGCACGGCGTACGCGCCGAACCCCTCGTCATGGACGGGCTTCCAGTCCTCGCCCACCCGTCGCGCCGAGGTGAGGAACGCGAGGCCAATGCCGCCCGATACTTCGAGGAGCGGTCGCTGTTCGAGGCGCGCGGTCTGCACCAGGCCATCGAACGTGGCGGCCAGTTCGCCTGGCGTCGGGAGTGAGGACGCGTCGCTGCGCAGTTTGTCGACCGCACGCTTCAGCCCTTCGAGCTCGAGCGGGGGGAGGTCGATGAGGGTGCCAGTATGGGTCGCGGAGCCCGCGAACGCGCCGATCAGCTGGTCGATCGACTCGAAGCGTACGCCCTCGCGCAGGACGCCCGCGGTCATCAGCTCGTCTTCGAGGGTGCGCAGGTAGACGCGCGAGCCGTTGAGGATGTCGGCGGCAGCGGCGAGCAGCCAGAGCGGTGAGAAGCCCCACGCCACGATCGTGCCGAGCTCGACGATGTTGCCGACGGTCTTCTGCGCGGCGATGCGTCCGGCAGTCGCCCCCGGTACCGCGCCCGACAGGGCGGCGGGATCCACGCCACCGAGCAGCTCGACGCTGATCCGCAGCGCATTCCTCGCGGTGACCTCGTACAGCATCGACTCCCGCACGAATCGGGGGAGCAGCAGGTGGGCACTCTCGTAGACACCGCCGCCGATCACGGCGAACGCGGCGCGGATGGAGCGCTCGGGCAGGGACAGCAGATAGCGCAGTGTGATGGGCACGCATTCATGCTACGCCGGGCACCCCGGCGACTCGTCATCCCCGCACCGGTGTCGGGCGTGCCGCGGGAGGGACGGAGGGCCCCCGATTAGGGGGACGTACCTCCCTCAGCGGCGGACCCTGCTCGTGGGATGATGTCCGTGCTGTCGGGGGCCGGATACGGCATCATCTCGATCGCAGCGCAGGAGAGCTTCATGACTGCAGCCCCGATCCGAGTGCTTCTGGTGGACGATCACGAGGTGGTGCGGCGCGGGTTGCAGGCGATCCTTGAACGAAACGTCGAGATCACTGTGGTCGGGGAGGCGGGTACCGTGGCCGGCGCTGTGCAGGAGGCAGAGCGGGTGCGGCCCGACGTGGTCGTCATGGATCTGCGCTTGCCGGACGGCTCCGGCGTGGACGCCTGCCGCCAGGTACGCGCCCAGGACGAGAACGTGAAGGTGCTGATCCTCACCTCGCACGCCGATGAGGATGCGCTGTTTTCCGCCGTCCTGGCGGGCGCGTCCGGTTACGTGCTGAAAGATCTCGACCCCACGGGCCTGCAGAAGGCGATCATCGATGTTGGCCGGGGGGGATCGCTCCTCGATCCTCAGATGGCCACGCGCGTCCTCGATCGGATGCGCCGAGGCGCGGGCCAGCATCCGGCGGACGACCCCTTCGCCTCGCTCTCGCCGCAGGAGGGCCGGATCCTGGAGATGATCGGTGATGGGATGACGAACCGCACGATCGCGGAGCACCTGTCACTGAGCGAGAAGACGATCAAGAACTACGTCTCCGACATCTACTCCAAGCTCCACATCGAGCGCCGGTCGCAGGCCTCCAGGCTCATCACGGAGCGGCAGATGCGCAAGGATCAGACGTAGCGAGTCCATCCCCCTGACCTCGTTCGCGGAGGATGCGGCGGCTCTCAGCCGAATCCGTCCGAGCCCCGATGACGAGTGAAGATGTGACCCGACCCGTCCCCGGGGCCGCGTGTGTTTGCCCCTCCCTCCGCGCCTGTTTACTGTACCCGGATGCTCGTGCGCCTCGCTGGCTGACGCGGGGCGAGAGGATCATGCATGACAGCCGCCGCTCCCCGCCCGCGCGTCTTTTACGGATGGGTCATCGTCGCCTGCGCGTGGCTCGCCAACTTCACGACGACCTCAGCGAATCCGCTCGTCTTCTCCTTCTTCCTGTTCCCGATGGCAGAGACCCTCGGCGTGAGGCCGAGCGACCTTGTCTGGGGGATCACCATCCGATCGGTGGCGGGTGGGCTGTTCGCGCCGTACTTCGGGCGGATCATCGACCGGCACGGTTCGCGCTGGCCGGGGGCGATCTCGGGCGTCATCATGGGCGCCACGCTGATCGGCTTCTCGTCGATCACCAACCTGTGGGTGTTGTACGCGCTGTTCTTCGTGTCGGGCCTCACGGGGTTCAGCATCTTCGGCGGCAACGTCCTCACCATCGTGCCGCCGGCGAACTGGTTCGTCGCGAAGCGCGGACGAGCGATCTCGATATCGGCGTCCGGACAGCTCGTCGGCAGCGCGGCCTCCGCGATCGCCGCAGCGTTCTTCATCGAGCAGTTCGGCTGGCAGACGGCGTGGGCGATCTTCGGCGTGATCGCGTTCCTCGGCGTCACCCCCGCCTACGCGCTCTTCATGCGGCGCCGGCCCGAGGACATCGGGCTCCTGCCGGACGGCGCTGCGGCACCCACCGCGGCCGAGGTCGCAGCGGAGGCGGCGAAGCCCGCCGCCGTCGTGCAGCGCGCCAATGAGCGCTACGAGTTCACGGTGAGCGAAGCGCTGCGGACCCCCGTGCTCTGGCTGCACGTCGCCGCGTTCACGACGATGCTGACCGTGATCTCCCCGTTCCTGCTGTTCCGCAACCACTACTGGCAAGAGCTCGGGTTCTCCCCGCAGCTGATCGCGATCGGCATCGCACTCGACCCGTTCACCGTGGCGATGATGAGCATCGGGATGGGGGTCGTGGCGGAGCGGGTGCCGATCCGCTACGTGGGTGCGTTCGGCGGGGTGTGGCGCTTGCTCGGGATGTTGCCACTCACACTGGGCGCGACATGGCCCTCGTCCGTGCTTGTCCACAACTTCGTCTGGGGCATCGGCAGCGGCACCACATCCGTGTTCCAGACGCTGATGATCCCGGACTACTTCGGCCGTGGGCACCAGGGCGCCATTCGAGGTGCGGTGACGCCGGTGATGGTGATCGTCGGGTCGCTGGGTGGCCCGCTTGGCGGGTATCTCCTCGATGCGGGCATGAGCTACCGGATGTTCTTCTGGGGCATCTTCGCCGCGGTTGCCCTGGCGAGCGCCTCGATTCTGCTCCAGACGCCGCCGAGCCCCCCCCCGCGCCTCCAGGCCGAGGCGGACGCGCACGCGGCCCGCCGAGAGGACGCCGAGTCCGCGGGGGCCAATGCTCGCGATCGCGAGGGGTAGTCCGCCACCGTCGCCACCCGCCCTGGTCCCGGCGTCCCGCCGCGCGCAGGTGCGCGAGGCTCCCGCGACATCGACATCGACATCGACACCGGGACGCCCGCTAGCCGGCGGGCGTCTTGCTGCCTACGGGCGGTGGCGTCCCTCGCGGATCGCGCGCAGCGATGCCTCGTCCGGCACCGTGCCGATCTTTGGCGTGCCGACGCGCTGCGACAGGTAGATCCCGGAGTGGCCGCTCACGAGGTACGCGACCACGCAGCCTACCGCGAGGTACGGCGCGGCGTCGGCGCCGAACAGTTCGATGCCCATGACGATGCACGCCAGCGGTGTGTTTGCCGCGCCCGCAAAGATTGCGACGAAGCCCACGGCGGCGAACAGATCCGCCGGGCCGCCCGTGAGCGCTGCGAGGCGATTGCCGAGCGTGGCGCCGATGAAGAAGAGCGGGGTCACCTCGCCGCCCTTGAACCCGCTGCCGAGGGCGAGCGCGGTAAACACGATCTTCCACCACCACGAATCCCAGTGCGCCCCCTGCGCCTGAAAGCTCGAGAGGATCGTTACTGCGCCTGCCTCCGGCGATGTCACGCCGAGGCCGAGGTAGTCACGCGTCCCGAGCACCAGCACGAGCCCGATGATCAGCAGCGCCCCCACGGCAGGGCGCGCGATCGGCCACGGGATCAACGTGCGGAACACGCGGCCGATGCCGTGCGTCATTTCCGCGAACAGCAAGGCGGCGAGCCCGAATGCGATGCCCGCCGTGGCGATCTTCACCATGAGCCAGGGGTCGAAGGGGAGGCGTCCCTCGTGGCCCAGAACGGCGACCTGGTACGTCGTGTGGTGGGCATCCCACGCGGCCGTGGTGGCATCCGCGAGCAACGAGGCATAGAGGACGGGGAGCAGCGCCGCGTATCGCATCCGCCCCAGTGCGAGGACCTCCATCGCGAAGATCGCGCCGGCGATCGGCGTGCCGAAAACGGAGCCGAAGCCGGCGGCGATCCCAGCCATCAGCAGCGTCTGCAGGTCGGCCGGCGACAGCCGCAGCACCCGGTTGAACGCGCTCGCGATGCCGCCGCCCATTTGGACCGCGGTACCCTCGCGACCGACCGAGGCGCCGAACAGGTGCGCGAGGATCGTGGTGACGAAGATCAGCGGGGCGATGCGCGCGGGGACGCCACCGCCCGGCTCGTGGATCTCGTCCACCAGGAGGTTGTTGCCACCCTCGACCGTGCGGCCGAACTGGTGGTAAAGCACGGCGCTCAGGACACCCGCGACGGGCAGCAGGTACAGCAGCCACGGCTGCTCCCATCGCACCGCGGTCACGGCGTCGAGGGCCCAGAGGAACAGCGCGGAGGCCGAACCGACGGCGATTGCGACAGGTGTGATCAGCAGCAGCCACTTGCCGATGTAGCGAGCGATCGCGAGCTGCTCGCCGGCATGGAGACGCGACGGGCCGCGCCACGGGTGGGCACGCCACTGAGCGAGGGAGCGAAGTCGGGTGGAGGGATGATTCATGGGCGCGCGCACTCCTACGGACTCGTAGGAGTCATCAGCCCGATGGCGAGCATCGGGCGGTTAACGGCAGAACCCCATTGCCGTGGCGAGAGCGTACGAAGGGCCACTCCGAAACGCAAGGCGCGCCGGGCACACGCATCCGCAACGGCCGGAGGACTACGGTAGAGGGGCACCCCGTGACGCCTCGACACCCCGTCGTGGCGGCGCCGGGGACGCCAGTCGAGGAGTGGCGCATGGACACGAGCCAGATCCGATGGGCGAGACTGATCGGCGGAGCCGTGCTGCTGCTGCTCGGACTGCTGTGGGCGTTGCAGGGAGCGGGCATCGTTGGCGGCAGTGTCATGAGCGGCCAGTCGCAGTGGCTGCTGATCGGTGCGGTCATGGCGGTGGTCGGCCTCTGGCTAGCCGCGACCGGTCTCCGAGGCAGCGCGAAGCCATAGCCGAGCAGACGAGGACTGGGGACAGATGAACGTGCTGCCGCGCTGGCGCTCTCTTGATGCTCTCGCAGGCCTGCTGGCCTTCGCGATGGCGGCCGCGTTTGCGGAGCTCATCGCCGCCCTCTTCATAGTGGTGTCGCCGTACATCGCCGTGGGTGATGCCGTCATTCGCCTCGCCCCGGTGGGTGCCGTGCGTTTCGCGATCAGCACGTTCGGCACCTACGACAAGCCAGTGCTCCTCGGTGTGATCGCGTTGATCACGCTGTTGTTCGGCGCGCTCGTGGGCATGGCAGCACGCGCGAGGCCGGACGTGAGCACCTTCGGCTTCGCGCTGTGGTGGGCGGTCTGCTCGGCTGCCTCGTGGGCCGGCCAGACCTCCGCGGTCGCTGCGGCGACGATCATCAGCGCGGCCGGCGCGGCAGGATGGGTCGTGCTGAACCAGATGCTCGCGCGGATCCCGACGGACACGCACCCCGTCGACGCCTCGACCGACTCGATGCTCGCGAATGATCCGCGACGGCGCACGCCGGACCGCCGGGCGTTCTTCGCGTTCGCCGCGGCGTCAGCTGGCGCGTCCGTGGTCGCGATGGTCGGCGCCCGACGGCTCGGCGGGGCGTACGTCGATGTGGAAGCGTCGCGCCGATCGATCACGCTGCCAAGTGCGCGGCAGCCGCTGCCCGCCGTCCCGCCCTCGGCTGCACTGGACACGCCGGGCATCTCCCCCCTGATCACTCCGAACGCCGAGTTCTATCGCATCGACACGGCGCTCTCCGTGCCGCGCGTGGACATCGAACAGTGGCGGCTGCGGATCACGGGCATGGTCGAACGACCGCAGGAGTTCACATACGCCGAGCTTGCGGCGATGCCGGTCGAGGAGGCGGACGTCACGCTCACCTGCGTGTCGAACGAGGTCGGCGGCAGGCTCCTGGGCAACGCGCGCTGGCTCGGCATCCCGCTCCCGGCGCTGCTCGAGCGCGCGGGAGTCAGAGCGGGAGCGACGCAGATCGTCGGGCGGTCAGTCGACGGCTTTACCGCCGGATTCCCGACCGAGGTGGCCCTCGACGGTCGCGCCGCGATGGTAGCGCTCGCCATGAACGGCGAAGTGCTGCCGACAGAGCACGGCTTCCCGGTGCGCCTCGTCGTGCCGGGCCTGTACGGATACGTCTCCGCCACGAAGTGGCTGGCGGAGATCCAGCTCACCACCCTCGAGGCGTTCGACCCGTACTGGATCCCGCGCGGCTGGTCGCGGCTTGGCCCGATCAAGACCCAGTCCCGGATCGATGTCCCGCTGGGCCGCAAGACCATCGTTGCTGGACGCACCCCGATCGCGGGCATCGCGTGGGGCGGCATTCGCAGCATCAGCAAGGTCGAGGTGCGCGTCGTGCCTGCCAACGCGAAAGACGACGGCCCGTGGCTACCCGCCCGCCTCGGTGATGCGCTGTCACAGAGTACGTGGCGGCAATGGGTCGTCGAATGGGACGCGCTCCCGGGCGACTACGACATCACCGTGCGGGCGACAGACGGCACGGGCGTCACGCAGCCGGCCGACCGCGCCGCCCCCGCGCCGTCCGGCGCCACGGGCTGGCACACCGTCCGCGTCACCGTGCGCGGGGCCTGATCAGCGCAGCGAGCCCCGCTCCCGCGTCACCGCGTGGATGTTAGGCCATCGTGCGACCGCTCGGCCGCTCTGGAAATCCACCCCATTAAC
>CAMDAY010000115.1 GCA_945888895.1 Dehalococcoides mccartyi
CACCCCCCTTCCCTGCGCGAGTTCCGCCGGGAGTGTGAGGGGCGCAGCTCCTCACAGTTGGTTCCTCTCCGCTTGAACCCCTCCCGCGCCGGGAGGGGCAGGGGTGGGCCGCCCCACGCTGCACTTCGACGAATCTGGTGAATGACGACGCAGCTTCGTCGCATGTACCGATGGCGCACGCGCAGCGGCAACCTCGAGGGCCACGCGTGGCCCGGCTAGGCCCAGCGGCGACCGCGGCGGACGGCGGTGGGGATGATGTCGAGCGCCGACTCCGGCGCGACCGCGTCGTCGAGGTGACGGAAGGCGGCCGCGGCGATCATCGCGGCGTTGTCGGTGCAGAGCACGATCGGGGGGATGTGCACCGGCACGGTGGCGCGCTCGATCACGCGTTCGCGCAGGCGGCGGTTCGCGGCGACACCGCCGGCGACGAGGAGCGACGCGACGCCCTCGCGCTCCGCGGCGCGGGCGGCCTTCTTCGACAGCACGTCGACGACCGATTCCTCGAACGCCCACGCGATCTCGGCGGCGGGCGGTGCGCCCTCGGAGTTCACGAGGTTCAGCACCGCGGTCTTCAGGCCAGAGAACGAGAAGTCGTCGCTCTCGCCGAGCCAGGCGCGGGGCAGGCGCAACTTCCGCACCTCGGCGGTTGCGGCGATACGGGAGATCGGCGGGCCGCCGGGGTACGGCAGGCCGAGCAGCCGCGCGACCTTGTCGAACGCCTCGCCCGCGGCGTCGTCGCGCGTGCCGCCGAGGCGCTCGAACTTGCCGTGCTCGCGCATCATCAGCAGTTCGGTGTGGCCACCCGACACGACGAGGGCGAGCGCGGGGAGCTCGGGCGGGCCGCCGTCAGCGCCCGTGGCGGCGGCCCCGCCGGGTATCCCGGCGTTTCCCGCGGGGATCAGCCAGTTGGCGCACACGTGTCCCTCGATGTGGTCGACGGGGATCAGCGGGATGCCGCGCGCGTACGCGAGGCCGCGCGCGCCGTTGAGGCCGATGACGAGGGCGCCCGGCAGGCCGGGGCCCGCTGTCACGGCGATCGCGTCGATGTCGTCCCAGGTGCACTCGGCGTCGGCGAGGGCGCGGCGGACGACGGGGACGAGGGCGCGCAGGTGAGCGCGGGCGGCGACCTCCGGGACAACGCCCCCGGTCTCCTCGTGCAGCGCGGTCTGCGATGCGACGACGTTGGAGAGCATGCGCGTGCCGTCCGCGACCACGGCCGCGGCGGTCTCATCGCACGAGCTTTCGATGCCGAGGATGCGCATGGGCTCAGTCTATCGCCGCTGCCGCCGTGGGGGCAGCGTAGGGCGGGGAGGCGAGGACAAGCCTGCACGTTGCGCGTGGTGCTGAGGTGGCGGCGCGGGGTGGGCCCAATAGTGAGGGGCGCAGCTCCTCACACTCCCGGCGGAGCTATGCAGGCGGCGTGCGGATTTCTGCAAGCGGAGGTCGGAAGAATGGAAATCGCGAAGTGGGGTGTACGGGGCGCAGCTCCGGCCCCCTCTCCCCGTCCGGGGACAGGGTTGGGGGTGAGGACCGCACCACGTGGCTCGCGACATCGATCACCGCGTGCCGTCGAGGTGCCTCGACGGCGCTAGCGAGCGGGGGTGGCGGTGGCGGCGCCTGGTGTGGCGGTGGGCGAGGGCTGCGTGGGGGGCGGGCCGGCGGGGGCGACGTCGAAGAAGGTGATGCCGTCGCCGCTCATGACGTAGAGGCGCGAACCGTCGGGGGAGATCGCGAGGCCGCGCAGGTCCGAGAAGCTCGGGTGGCGGTACTGCTTCAGGAACTTGCCCTCGCGGTCGCCGACCGCGATGCGCTTGTTGCCGCGGTCGGCGACGAAGAGCAGGCCGCGCTGCACGTCCTCAACGAGCGCCGTCGGCGCCTTGAGCGGCGTGTCGAGGCCGTCGAGCATCGCGATCGTCTCCTTGCCGCCGCGGAAGCGGCGGAGGCGGGCGTCGTCGACGAGGAAGACGTCGCCATCGACGACGAGCGAGGAGGTGCGGGCGATGTCGACGCCGCCGAGCATCGCGCTGCGCTCCGAGTCGTAGCCGTCCGAGGCGGGCACGTAGCGCCAGACCTCGCCCTGCGATGGGTCGAGGACGTAGAGGTTCCGCTGATAGACGGCGATTGCCGTGTTCGAGCGCAACTCGCTCGCGCCGCGTAGCGGCAGGGGCGTGGGGGTCTTTGAGGCCTCGGGGATCGCGAACAGGCCGCGGGCTGCGTCCATCACCAGCAGGCGGCTGCCCTGCGCGTCCCATGCGAGCGCGACCGGGCCCTGCGCGCGGGTGCCGTTGTAGGACTGGCCCTCGCGGTAGACCTCCTCGACGGTCGAGGGGGACGCGCCGTCGATGCGGATCACGCGGCCCTTCGCCTCCTCGATGAACCACAGCGAGCGGCCTCCGACGACGATCGACTTCGGGTTCACCGCGTCGGTCACCACGCCGGCGAAGCGCATGAACGGCGATACGGTGCCGACGTCCGTGACCGCGTCCAACACCGTGAGCTGCGACTGCACCTGCGTCTCGATCTGCTTCACGCGCTCATCGGTCGGGGCCAGCGCGCGTGCGCGTTCGGTGGAGACGAGGACGTTCTGCAGCGCCCTGCGCCGGTCGTCGGCGCGCTGCGCGCCCTGTGCGGCGCTCAACTGCTCCTGCGCGGTGGTGATGATCTTCGTCAGCTCCGCCTGGCGGTCCTCGCGCAGCAGGCCCGGCCCGACCGCCCACGCGAGGATACCGAGCGCCAGCAGCGCGCCTGCGCCGATGCCGATCCAACGCCACGGTAACTGCTGCTCGAGCGGGGTGCGGCCGACGGTGCGTGCGGGGCGACGGATCGAGGGGAACGGAATCGGCTGTGACTGCGGACCGGACCAGCGGCGGCGACGCGGCTCCGGCTCCGGCGCGGAGGTGGCGCGCGGCGCGGGCGTGCGGTTCCCGGAGTCGATGCTTGGCATCACGATCTCGCGCCCCGCGACATCCTCGTCGTCATCGAGATCGAGCGGGGCGGGCATGTCGGCGCCGTCCGGCAGGTCGAGGTCGGCGACGAGCACGGCGGTGAGGTCGGTCACCTCGCGTGTGCGGCGGAACAGCTCGGCCAGTGCGGCCTCGGGGCCGGCGGAGATCGACTCCTCGATCCCGCGCAGCCCGATGATCTGCTCGACGGTCGAGGTGAGCAGCAGGATCTCGCGCCCGTGGATGTCGGTGGCGGTGAAGCGGGGCTCGATGTCCGCGCTGCCGCCGAGGGGTGCCGCGGCGGGGAGGCCCTCGGTCGTCAGTCGGGTGACGCCGCGCGCGCCGGAGAGATAGGCCGTGCTCGGCCCGACCTGTGCGATCGTCGCCTCGCCGTCGCGGATCACGACGCACGTCACGCCGACGGCGACGCGGTGCTCGCGCAGCGAGCGGCGGTTCCATTCGGCGAGGTTGGTGTGCGCCTGCTGCAGCGCGCGCAGCAGGCCACCCGTGATCGAGAGCGACTCGCGCGCGAACAGCGCGGCGATCGCCTCGGCGACCTCGGAGCAGAACTCGGCGGAGCGGTGGTCGACCGGCTCGGCGAGCACCAGCAGGCGGGTCGTCTCTTCCTCGCGCTCACGCTGGCGGTCGACGAGCCAGGGGCCGTGCTCGCGCACCTGCCCATCCACCATCGCGTAGCGGCCGACCCATGTACTCACCGGTATGTGCCCACGGGGCAGCGACTCCCCGTGCGCGGTGCGCGACGGAGGAGCGTGCGAGTCACGCGCGAGAGGCGGTGAGAGTGAGCCACGAATGGTCCCGGAATCCCCGCCCGGGGAGACGAGGCCATGATAACGAGGGCTCGCGGCGAGCGTCGATGCGCACGCGACCGCAGGGATCCGGCAGGGGCCGCGATGCGGCGACGGATCAGGCGCGTCGCTCGCCGCCCGCGGTCGCGGGGACGGCAGCGGAGGCAGTTCCGGGAACGAGGTGGTAGACGCAGCGGTCGGCACCCGCGGCGAGCGTGGAGATCAGGGTGGCCTTCATCCCAGCGAGCCGCCCGACCAGCGCCTCGTGCATTCCGCAGACGGTGTCGTGGGTCGAGGCGGCGTCACGGAAGGGGCAGGTGCGCTCGACGAGGACGAATCCGTCGTTGCCGTCTGACTCGCACGTGACGACGACGTCCTGCGAGCGGAGCACGCCACAGGCCGCCTCGACGCGGTCGGTTGCGGACAGGCCCGCGAGCATCGGCAGGTGCGGCGCGGCGAGCGACTCCGCAGCCCCGGCGACGACGCGCAGGTAGGCGTCCTCCGGCAGCGCTGCGCGGGCGGACTCGAGGAGCGCGCTGGCCAGCTCGCCGTAGGACTTCGGGTAGAGCCCCTCGGCCGTGGCGGTGAGGCGATAGGTCAGCGCCGGCCGACCGACGTGTCCGCGGATCTCGCGGCTGACGACGAACCCCTCGCGCTCGAGGATGGCGAGGTGCTGTCGCACGCCCGTCGCCGTCAGGTCGAGGTGCGCACCCAGGTCGCGCACGCTCCCCTCGCCGCACTGGCGTAGGAAATCGAGGATCTGTTGTCGAGTGACCTGCATCGCTGCCCCCGCCGCGCCGTGTACCGCCCCCATCATAGCGAGATCGGAGCAGAGCAGGCGGGCGAATCAGAGGCGCAACGTGTGAGTCCCGAGGTGTGCGGCGTGCCGCGCCCTCACCCCCGTCCCTCGCCCACGCAGTGGGCGAGGGAAGGGGGTGAGGCTCGCCTTTTTAGACGTTCCGTTCGAGCGGGATTCCTATGCTGGATCCGGGATGCTTGAAGGGCGAAACCCTTCAAGACTCATCCCCCGCCGCGAAGGGAGGGGGCGGGGAGTGGGCCGCCCCACTCAAGCACCTCGACGTCGCTCGATCGCCGTGTTCGGCTACTCCGCGCGGTAGTCACCGGAGCGACCGCCGGACTTGGCCGTGAGGCGGATGTCCTCGATCGACATGCCGCGCTCGACGGCTTTGCACATGTCGTACACGGTGAGCGCGGCGACACTGACCGCCGTCAGCGCCTCCATCTCCACGCCCGTCCTTGAGGTCACGCGCACCGTCGCCTCGATCTCGATCGCCGCGCGCCCATCTGTCTCCGACGGGGCGAGGTGGACCTCGACGCCGGAGATGGGGAGGGGGTGGCAGAGCGGGATCAGCTCGTGCGTGCGCTTCGCCGCCATGATCCCGGCGATGCGCGCCGTGGCGAGGACGTCGCCCTTCGGCAGCTGCCCCTGCACGATCAGCGCGAGCGTGGAGGGCTCCATGACCACGCGCCCGCGCGCGGTCGCCTCGCGCTGCGTCACGTCCTTGTCGGACACGTCGACCATCCGCGCGTGACCCTGGTCGTCGAGGTGGGAGAGGGCGTCGCTCGTCATGGTGTCCTTGGCGAAGTCGCGGCGGCGCTAGCCGCCGATGTACGACATCTCGACGTGGGGGCGCGTGCCGGGCGTCGAGGCGGACCGCAGTTCGGAGTAGCGATCCGCACGAGCATGCCACGTCGCGTCGATGAGCGCGCCGAGATCCTCGTCGCTCGCGCCGGCACGCATGGCGGCGCGCAGGTCGGCGCCGGCCTCGCTGGCGAAGAGGCAGGTGTACACGGAGCCCTCGGCGGAGAGGCGCGCGCGGGTGCAGGTGCCGCAGAAGGGCTGCGTGACCGAGGTGATG
This sequence comes from Dehalococcoides mccartyi, assembly GCA_945888895.1. Taxonomy (GTDB): domain Bacteria; phylum Chloroflexota; class Dehalococcoidia; order UBA2979; family UBA2979; genus SHYQ01. Next base: position 5,629 of record CAMDAY010000115.1, read on the forward strand.
AAGCCGATCTCGCCCTGGCCGTCCCGGTAGCGGTACCGCTGCGCGACCTCGCCCGTGTAGTTGGCATCGACGGGCTCGAGGGGGAACGCGGCGTCGATCTGCTTCACCAGTTCGGCGGCGGGGAGCACCTCGTCCATCTTCCAACCGTTGGTGCTGCCGACGTCCATGAACTCGATGAACCGCACGATGTGCGGCGTGCCGCGGAAGTGCCGCGCGAGGTCGAGCAGCGTGTAGTCGTTCACCCCTCGGCGGACGACGGCGTTGATCTTCACCGGCAGCCCGACCGCGGCGGCCGCATCGATGCCTTCGAGCACCATCGCTACCGGGAAGTCCATGTCGTTCATCGAGCGGAAGATCGCGTCGTCGAGGGAGTCGAGGCTGACGGTGACGCGGTCGAGGCCCGCGCGCTGCAGCGGCTCCGCGAGCGTCTTGAGCATCGTGCCGTTCGTGGTCATCGCGATGTCGACATCGGGGATCTCACGCAGCATCTCGACGAGCGTGGGGATCTTCGCGCGCAGCGTGGGCTCGCCGCCGGTCAGGCGCAACTTCTTCACGCCGCGCTCCGCGAAGAGCCGCGCGATGCGCGTGATCTCCTCGAACGTCATGATCTCGCTGCGCGGGAGGAACGCGAAGTTCGGGCCGAAGACTTCCTTGGGCATGCAGTACTGGCAGCGGAAATTGCACCGGTCGGTGACCGAGATGCGCAGGTCGCGCAGCGGCCGACCGAGGCGGTCGACGAGCGCCGGGGCCTCGACGGGGCCTTCGGCTTCGGGGAACTCGAGGTCGGGGTGGGGCATGCATCCAGTGTAAACCTTGGTGTCCTCGGCCCTGCGGGGGCGGAACGGGCCCCTCACCCTGCCCTCTCCCCAAACGGGGAGTAGGGTTCTGAACCGGATCCGCCCCCCTCTCTCCGTTTCGGGAGTGGGTTGGGGTGAGGGTCTTCCGGCGCGCCCCGGTACGATGAGGCGTGACCTCCTCCATCCCCGCCGTCCCCATGGTCGTGACGACCTCGATCCCCTCGCTCGTGGAGGTGGCTCGTGGGCGTGCGCGTGACCTCGGGCTGGTGTTTGTCGAGGCGGCGGAGCCGGGCGTGCTGGCGCTCGTGCTGGACGAGGTGGGGTGGGCGCTGTTCGACTGCGCGCCCGGCGCGCCGGGGGCCGTGCGCGCCGACCTCCTGGGCGGTGGCATGGGTGAGCGGCTACGCGCGGGCGGTCGAGGCGAGGGACGCCTGGCGTCCGCGCTCGGGCTGAAGCGCCACCCGGAGTCGCGCGTCCTCGACGCGACGGCGGGCCTGGGACGGGAGAGCGTGCTCGCCGCCGCGCTCGGCTGCGAGGTGATCGCCTGCGAGCGGTCGCCGATCGTCGCGACGCTGCTGCGTGATGGCCTCGACCGTGCTGCCGAGGAGG
>CAMDAY010000116.1 GCA_945888895.1 Dehalococcoides mccartyi
GGGGAGTAATTACAGACCATAAGGCCGGACTGACGCCGGTCGGTTGAAGGTGTGGGCGGAGACGCTCCATCAGCGAGGGGGTTGGGCTTGGCGAAGATCTACTACGACGCGGATGCGGATCTGAATGTCCTGAAGGGCAAGAAGGTCGGGATCATCGGGTTCGGCTCGCAGGGGCACGCGCACGCGCAGAACCTGCACGACTCGGGTGTCGATGTCGCCGTGGGGCTCTACCCCGGCTCCCCGTCGTGGGCGAAGGTCCAGGCGGCCGGCATCAAGGTCGGCACCGTGGACGAAGTCTCCCGTGACTCGGACGTGATCATGATGCTGGTCCCCGACCAGATCACGAAGGATGTCTACGACGACCACGTCGCGCCGTACCTCGAAGCCGGCAACACGCTGATGTTCGCGCACGGCTTCAGCATCCACTTCAACCGCATCGCCGCGCCGGAGGGCGTGGACGTGTCGATGATCGCGCCGAAGGGCCCCGGCCACCTCGTGCGCCGCGTGTTCACGGAGGGCGGCGGCGTGCCGGCACTCGTGGCGATCGAGCAGGACGCGACCGAGGGCGCGCTGGCGACGGCGCTGGCGTACGGCAAGGGCATCGGTGCCGCGCGCTCGGGCATCCTTGAGACGACGTTCCGCGAGGAGACCGAAACCGACCTGTTCGGCGAGCAGGCGATCCTCTGCGGCGGCCTGACCGCGATGATCAAGAACGCCTTCGAGACCCTCGTCGAGGCCGGCTACCAGCCGGAATCCGCCTACTTCGAGACGTTCCACGAGGTGAAGCTGATCGTCGATCTGATGTACGAGGGTGGCATGGCCGGCATGCGCTACTCGATCAGCGACACCGCCGAGTACGGCGACTACACGCGCGGCCCGCGCATCTCCCCGCCGTCCCAGAAGGCGGAGATGCGCAAGATCCTGGACGAGATCCAGGACGGCACGTTCGCGGCTGAGTGGATCCTAGAGAACCAGGCGGGCCAGCCGCACTTCAAGGCGCTCCGCCGCCTGAACGCCGAGCACCCCGTGGAGCTCGTCGGTCAGGAAGTGCGTCGCATGATGTCATGGCTCGAGAAGAAGTAGCACGACGATGACGCGAGCCTCGCACCCTGAGCGCTTCGATGTAGCCGTACCCACGTACGGCAACGTCGTCGCGCCTTCGGGTGCGAACAGAGCGGCCATGGGGCCGCTCTTCGCGTTCCCCGCTCACGGGGCGCACGAGTCACGCACGCGCGGACTGCGAGCGCTCTCGCTCTGGCCCGACCTAGTACTTCCACGGCCCTCCGCCGCCTGACGACAGGCGGAGGGGAGGGCCGACGCAGACCCCGACCACAGTGACGAGCACCAAGGAAGACACGGCCATGAGCGACACCGACAAGATCTACATCTTCGACACCACGCTGCGCGACGGCGAGCAGTCCGCCGGCATCGGCTTCACCATCGACGAGAAGGTGGAGGTCGCACGCCAGCTGGCGCGCCTGAACGTCGACATCATCGAGGCGGGCTTCCCCGCCACCTCCCCCGGCGACCGCGAGGCTATCGCGCGCATCTGCAAGGAAGTGCGCGGCCCCGTGATCGCGGGCCTCGCGCGCGCCGTCGCGAGCGACATCGATACCGCGTGGGAGGCACTGCGCGGCGCTGAGACGCCGCGCATCCACATCTTCATCTCCGCCAGTGAGATCCAGATGGCGCAGCAACTCCGCAAGAACCGCGAGGACGTCATCGAGATGGCCCGCGCCGCCGTTGCGCGCGCGAAGAAGTACGTCGGCGACGTCGAGTTCTCCCCGATGGATGCCACGCGCTCTGACCCGGAGTTCATCTACCAGATCTGCCAGGCCGCCATCGAAGAGGGCGCGACGACAATCAACATCCCCGACACGGTCGGGTATGCGATCCCGCGCGACTTTGAGGAGTTCATCCGCAACGTGCGGAACAACGTCCCCGACATCGACAAGGCACGCATCTCCGTGCACTGCCACAACGACCTCGGCATGTCGACGGCGAACTCGCTGGCGGGCGCCCTCGGCGGCGCGCGGCAGATCGAGGGCACGATGAACGGCATCGGCGAGCGCGCTGGGAACGCGCCGCTCGAAGAGATCATCATGGCGATCAAGACGCGCCCGGACTTCCTGCACCTGCACACGGACGTGAACACGCGCGAGCTGTACGCCGTGAGCAAGCTGGTCGAGCGCGTCTCCGGCCTCGCGCTGCAGTCGCACAAGGCGGTCACGGGCAAGAACGCGTTCCGTCACTCCAGCGGCATCCACCAGGACGGCGTCCTGAAGATGCGCGAGACGTACGAGATCATGAACCCCGCGGACATCGGCATCCCGGCCGGCTCCTCGATCGTCCTGACGAAGGTCTCCGGATCGCACGGGCTGCGCTCGCGCCTCGGCGACCTGGGCGTGCACCCCACCGACGAGGAGTTCGCGCGCATCTACGACGCCTTCAAGGACGTCGCCGACGCGAAGGACGAGGTCGACGACCGCGACCTGATGGCGATCCTGGGCGAGCAGACCCAGATCAAGGTCGAGGACGCGTGGACGCTCGACCTGGTGCAGGTCTCCGGCGGCGACCACAGCGCCCCGACCGCCTCGGTCCGGCTCGTGGACGCGAAGGGCGATTCACACATGGACGCGGCGATCGGCACCGGGCCGGTGGACGCGATCTACAAGGCGATCAACCGCGTGACCGGCGCGGACAACACCCTGACGGAGTTCAGCGTGAAGTCCGTGACGGAGGGCATCGACGCGCAGGGCGAGGTGACGATCCGCATCGAGGCGAACGGGACGACGTTCCAGGGTCGCGCCGCGGACCCGGACATCCTCGTCGCCGCGGCGCGCGCCTACCTGCACGCACTCAACCGCTCGATCGCCACGCCGGCAAGCGCGGTGCCGGAGCCGCTGACGACGGGCCGCAACTAGCGCAGACTGACGGGCCGTACACGAGGCCCGCAGGTCGGGTTCGGGGCGGGGCGGGTATCCCGCCATGAGCCCCGAAACAGAACAGAACAGGGGCGGCGCACCGGCGCCGCCCTACTAGACTGCACAGGCGTCGCGGACTAACACCGCGACGACGGGACAAGACGGGGGAACGAATGGCCAACACAGCGCCTCAGAGCTCGGGGCCCAAGACGATCATCGAGAAGATCTGGGACGAGCACGTCGTGCGGGTCGCCGAGGGCGAGCCGGATCTGCTGTACATCGACCTGCACCTCGTGCACGAGGTGACGAGCGCCCAGGCCTTCGAGAGCCTGCGCATGAACAAGCGCCCCGTGCGGCGGCCCGACCTGACGCTGGCCACCGTGGACCACAACGTGCCCACGGAAGACCGCCGCCTCCCGAACCCGGACCCGCTGTCCGCGCAGCAGATCGAGGTGCTCCGCGAGAACTGCAAGGAGTTCGGCGTCCCGCTGTGGGACATCTTCGACATCCGGCAGGGCATCGTGCACATCATCTCGCCCGAGCACGGGCTCACGCAGCCCGGAATGACGATCGTCTGCGGCGACTCGCACACCGCGACGCACGGCGCGTTCGGCGCGCTCGCGTTCGGAATCGGCACGTCCGAGGTCGAGCACGTGCTGGCGACGCAGACGCTGCCGCAGGCCGCGATCAAGACGATGTCGGTCGAGGTGACCGGCGAGCTGAAGAAGGGCGTCACCGCGAAGGACGTGGTCCTCGCAGTGATCCGCAAGATCGGCGTCGACGGCGGCATCGGTCACGTCATCGAGTACCGCGGCGACGTGATCCGCAACCTCTCGATGGAAGGCCGGATGACGATCTGCAACATGACGATCGAGGGTGGTGCGCGCGCCGGCCTCGTCGCCCCGGACCAGACGACCTTCGACTACATGAAGGGCCGCGACTTCGCGCCGCAGGGCGAGGACTGGGACAAGGCCGTCGAGTACTGGACGGCGCTGGCGACCGACGAGGGCGCGACGTACGACACCTACATCGAACTCAAGGGCGAAGACATCGAGCCGCACGTGACATGGGGCACCACGCCCGCGCAGAGCGTGGGCATCTCGCAGTCCGTCCCGAAGCCCGAGGACGCCGCGAGCCCCTCGGCCCGCGAGACGGCGGAGCGCTCGCTGGTCTACATGGACCTGAAGGCGGGCACGCCGATGGTCGACCTGAGCATCGATCGTGTGTTCCTCGGCTCCTGCACCAATGGCCGCATCGAGGACCTCCGTGCCGCCGCGACGATCGTGAAGGGCAAGCACGTCGCCTCCACCGTGAAGGCGATGGTCGTGCCGGGCTCCGGCCTCGTGAAGCAGCAGGCCGAGGCCGAGGGCCTCGACGTGGTGTTCAAGGACGCGGGCTTCGAGTGGCGCGAGCCGGGCTGCTCGATGTGCCTCGGCATGAACCCGGACATCCTGCTGCCGGGCGAGCGCTGCGCCAGCACGAGCAACCGCAACTTCGAGGGCCGACAGGGCGCGGGCGGCCGCACCCACCTCGTCAGCCCGGAGATGGCGGCAGCCGCCGCGATCGCCGGCCACTTCGTCGACGTGCGCGACCTGTAAGACGGTTCGAGGAGTATTCGATGAACAAGATCAGCCAGGTCGCCGGCCAGGCGTTCCCGCTCAACCGCGCGGACGTGGACACCGACCAGATCATCCCGAAGCAGTTCCTGAAGCGCATCGAGCGCTCCGGGTTCGGTGAGTTCGCCTTCTTCGACTGGAGGAAGGACCCGAACTTCATCACCAACGACACGCGCTACAAGGGCGCACCGATCATCCTCGCGCAGCAGAACTTCGGCTGCGGCTCCAGCCGCGAGCACGCGGTCTGGGCGATCGAGGACATGGGCGTCACCGCGATCATCGCGCCCTCGTTCGGCGACATCTTCCGCACGAACTGCTCGAAGGTGGGCCTCGTCACCGTGGCGCTCCCGCAGGACGACATCAACTTTCTGATGTCGCGCTGCGAGGAGCTGCCGAGCACGCAGATCGTTGTCAACGTGCAGGACCAGACGGTCACCGTGCAGGGCACCGACTGGAAGCGCTCGTTCGCTGTCGACCCGTTCGTGAAGCACCGTCTGCTCAACGGCCTGGACGACATCGGCCTGACGATGCAGCACACCGACGTGATCGGGACGTTCGAGGAGACGCGCAACCCGCTCAAGCCGAACACGAAGGCCGCCTTCGCAGACACGCTGAAGATGCCGTAATCATCCTCAAGACGCAGTCACGCCCATCGTGACCACCGAGGCCGTACGTCGCGCGCTGCAAGCGTCCGGCGTGCGGCCTCTTCGTGTGCCCGACGCCGTCAGCGCGCTCGGCTCCGGCTACGCGGCTGACGCGTATCTTGTGCGGGCGCGGGCCGGGATACCCGGCCCGCCCTCCGGGAGGTCGCGGGGCGCTTCGGCCACTCAGATCGTGCTGCGGCTGCCGAAGCCACCGCTCTCCTACAGCGCGCCATTGCTGCAACGCGAGACACGACTGCTGCGCGCGCTGGAGCGCTACGACCTCGGCGTCACGACGCCACGAGGCATGCGCCCCATCCGCGATGGACGCACGTTCCTCGGGACGGTGCACGAGTACGTCGGGGGGACGCCGTTCGCGAGCGGACTGCGCGGGGTGACGAGGGAGCGACTGTGCACGGGAATCGGTCAGTTCCTCGCAGCGCTGCACGCCGTCCCCACGGTCGCAGCCATACGCGCGGGCGCGGTCGAGCGTGACCTGTGGCCCGATCTCTATCGCGGGCTGATCGCCGAGACGCTGCCGCAGCTCGGCGGCGCGGCAGGCACATGGCTCGTCCAGACCGCCGAGGATTTCGAGCGCGGCGGCGGCACGCACCACGCACCGCGCGTGCTCGTGCACGGCGACATCCAGCAGAAGCACCTGCTCGTGGACGAGCACAGCGCGCTTTCAGGCGTCATCGACTTCGGGGAGGCGCAGGTGGCTGACCCGGCGCTCGATTTCGCGGGCGTGCTGAACCAGCTCGTGTGGGCGGACCTCGAGCGGGTGTGGGTCGCGTACCAGGCGGCGGGCGGGCGCCTCGACGCCGACGTGGAGCGGCGCGTGCGGTTCTACATCGCCGTGGTACCGATCTACCGCGTGCTCTACGGCGAGGCCGCCCAGGGGCCGCAGGAGCGCCTCGGAGGCATCCGTCAGCTCGCGGCGCGAGCGGCTGCGGCGACCCGTCGAGGTGCCTCGCCAGACCGATGAGCGGCGGGTGAGCAGAGCGCCCGCGCACGCTACACTCGCGCGACATTCCGGACACACCACCGATGCCGAGCCACACCGCGACGGACGTGGCGCGGATGGCACGGGAAGCACAGCGACCCCTCGCGAACTGGAGAAACAATGTCCACCTTCAACATCCTCGTGCTTCCGGGCGACGGCATCGGGCCGGAGGTGTGCGCCGAGGGCGTGCGCGCGCTGGAGGCGGTGGGCAAGCGCTTCGAGCACGTCTTCAACTTCGAGCGGGACATCGTCGGCGGCGCGAGCATCGACGCCCACGGCACGGCGCTGCGGCCCGAGGTCCTCGAGAAGGCGAAGGCGAGCGACGCGGTGCTGTTCGGCGCGGTCGGCGGGCCGAAGTGGGACAACCCCACGGCGACCGTGCGCCCGGAGCAGGGGCTCCTCGCGCTGCGCTCCGGGCTCCAGCTGTGGGCCAACCTGCGCCCGGTGAAAGCGGAACCCGCCCTGCTGCACGCCTCCTCGCTCAAGCCCGAGGTGATCGAGGGCGTCGACATCGTCGTCATCCGTGAGCTGACCAGCGGCATCTACTTCGGCAAGCCGCAAGAGCGCCGCATCGTGGACGGCAAGCGCGAGGCGATCGACACGAACTACTACAACGAGGAGGAGGTCGCGCGCGTCGCGCACCTCGGCTTCCAGCTCGCGCGCGGGCGGCGCAAGAAGCTCACCAGCCTCGACAAGGCGAACGTGCTCGCGACCTCTCGCCTGTGGCGCGAGATCGTCACCGAAGTCGCACCGCAGTACCCGGACGTGCAACTGGAGCACGTGCTCGTCGACGCGATGACGATGCACCTGATCCGCCGCCCG
>CAMDAY010000117.1 GCA_945888895.1 Dehalococcoides mccartyi
TTCGCCCTCGCCAATCATCCCCCTTCCCTGTGCGGGATGGGGGCCGGGGGGATGGGCCGCCCCACGTAGCACCTCGACGCCCGTCGCGACGACGACCGCGCACCGCGCCTGATCCAGCGCGGACAACGCGATACGATGGGCGTCCCCAGTACCCACGACCTCCGACCACCGGGAGCAGCGGATGCGCGTCGCGATTGGCTCTGACCACGCCGGGTTCGAGTTGAAGAACCTGCTGCGTAACGAACTCCTCGCGCTGGGCGACGAGGTACAGGACTTCGGCACGGACTCCGTGGAGTCGTGCGACTACCCGGACATCGCCATCCCGCTCGCCACCGACGTGAGCGCCCGAAAGTTCGACTTCGGCATCCTGATCTGCTCCAACGGCGTCGGACCCTCGATCGTCGCGAACAAGGTGCATGGGGTGCGCGCTGCCGTCTGTCACGATGTCTTCTCCGCCAAGCGCGCGCGCGAGCACACGGACGTCAACGTGCTCTGCATGGGCGCGTGGGCGATCGGTCGAGGTCACGCGTCCGAGATCATGCGCGCCTTCCGCACCGCGGAGTTCGACGGCGGCGAGCGCAACAAGCGACGCCTCGCGAAGGTCCAGGCCGTCGACGACGCGCGCGCGCGCAACGACTAGGCCCGAACCCCGAACGGAGTCTGCGATGGGACTGACCGCGCGAGCCCGCTCGACGCTGGCGCTGGCGCGCGGCCTCGGTCGCTCCACGGTCGCCGTCGCCTCGCGTCGCGCGTTCCCGCCGGTCGATGGCGTCCTGCGCGTCGAGGGCACGACCTCGACGGTCGACGTGATCCGCGACCGCCACGGTGTTCCGCACGTCTTCGCGCAGACCGACGCCGACGTGCTGTTCGGACAGGGCTTCGTCCACGCGCAGGACCGGCTGTTTCAGATGGACCTGCTGCGCCGCGTCGCCGCCGGCCGGCTGGCCGAGGTCGCGGGCGCGCGCGCCATCAACAGCGATCGGTTCATGCGCCGCCTCGGGCTGGATCACGCCGCCACGCGTGACCTCGCCGCCGCGTCCGTGGAGAACCGCGCGCTGATCGACGCCTACGCACGCGGGGTGAACGAGGGCATCCGCACGCTGCGTGCACTCCCGTCGGAGTACGAGGTGTTCGGCGGCGCGCCGCCACCGTGGCGTCCGGAGGACTCGCTGCTCGTGGGGCGGCTGATCCTGTTCGGCTTCTCGGGCAACTGGGACACCGAGTTGCTGCGCGAGCGCCTCATCCGGTCGCTCGGCGTCGACCGTGCCGCGATGATCGAGCCGGTGCATCGAGGCGGCACGACGACCACCGGTCGCCCGCACGTCGATGCCGCCGAGCGCCTGCTCGCCTCGTACCGTGCCGCCGTCGAGGCAGGGATGCCGTCGGGGGCCGCCTCGAACGCGTGGGCCGTCACCGGACGGCACACGACGACGCAGGCGCCGCTGCTCGCCTCGGACCCGCACCTGTCGCCGCGGCTGCCGGGACTGCTGCACGTCACCCACCTGTCGGGCGACACGATCAAGGCGGTGGGCGCGGACTTTGCCGGTGTGCCCGGCATCGCGATGGGCCACAACGAGCACGTCGCCTGGGGGATCACCGCCGGTATGGCCGATGTCTCCGATTGCTTCGTCGAGGAGTTCGACCCCTCCGACCCGTTGCAGTACCTGACGCCCAATGGCTGGGCGACCGCCGAGGAGCGCGTCGAGCGCATCGATGTCCGCGACGCCGCGGCGGTCGAGGAGCGCGTGCGGATCACGCGCCACGGCCCGGTCGTCGCGCCCGCGCTGCGCGGGGAGACGACCGCCATCGCGCTCCGATCCACCGCGCTCGAGCCGGGCGACCTCGTCGACCCGTTCCTCGCGATGGCGCGCGCGCGCGACCTCGATGCCTTCGAGCGCGCCGTCGAGGTCTGGCCCGGGACGACGTTCAACTTCGTGTTTGCGGACGTCCAGAACCGCGTCGGCTACCGCATGGTCGGCCGCGTGCCGCGCCGCGCGACCGGCGAGGGGCTGCTGCCCGCTTCGGGCGCGACCTCGCCGGGCCCGGCCGAGCCGCTCGGCGTCGATGAGATGCCGCGCCTGGTCGATCCGCCGTCGGGCGTGGTCGTCAGCGCCAACCAGGCGCCGGGCGTCGCCGCCGAGCTGGGCGAGGAGTGGGCGGAACCTCGACGGGCCGAGCGCATCGTCGGGCTGCTCGCCTCGCGCGAACGGCACCACGTGGCGTCATTCCAGGCGATCCAGACCGACCGGTACTCCGTGCACCTCGTACGGTTGCGCGACCTGCTGCTGATGCGCGGCGCGGTCGCCGAGCCCGAGGGGCCGATCCTCCAGCGCTGGGACGGCCGCCTTGACCCGGAGAGCGCGGGCGCGGCGATCGCGTCGATCACGTACGAGTCGCTCGCGCGGTCGCTCGCGCAGCGCGTGGCGGGCGCGGAGGCCTCGCTCGTCCTCGGTGAGGGCGTGCCCGGTGCGCCCGGCACCTCGTCGTACGTCTACCGGATGCAGGGCCAGATCGTGCAGGCCGCCGAGCGCGCCGCCGAGCCGTGGTTCGACGGCGTCGAGGACCGCGACCGCCAGCTCGCCGGTGCCGCCGCGCGTGCCGTGGAGTTCCTCCGCGGGCACCTCGGTCCCGACGCGCGCGACTGGCAGTGGGGCGCGCTGCATCGCTACCACCCGTCACATCCCCTCGGCGGTCTGCCCGGCGTCGGACGGGTGTTTGGCGCCGGGCCCTACCCCTTCGGCGGTGACGTGAACACGGTGCTGCAGGCGGCGTACACGCTGCACGACGCGCGCACAGGTGCGAAGGACGTCGAGATCGCGCCCGCCTACCGGCAGGTGGTGGATCTCGCCGACTTCGACCGCTCGACGTTCATGCTCCCGACGGGCAACTCCGGCATCCCCGGCCACCCGAGGTACCTCGACTGCGTGCCGGACTACCTCGCGGGCCGGCAGCGCCCGCTGCTGTTCACCGCCGCTGCGATCGAGCAGGCTGCCGAGGCGCGCCTGTCGCTGGTCCCCTTCGCCACCTCGAACGAGGTGCCCGCATGACGACGCTCCCCACGAATCGCCTCGATGACCTCGGCGCGCGCTACCGGCCGCTGGTGCAACAGGAGATGCGCGCGGTCATCGGCGACGCGCCGGACGGCATGTACGCGTGGATGCGCTACCACCTCGGATGGGAGGACCGCGCCGGGCGGCCGGTCACTGCGTCCCCGGGCAAGATGCTGCGCCCGCTCGCGCTGCTCCTCGCGACGGAGCTGTGCGGCGGACGGGCCGAGCAGAGCGTCTCCGCCGCCGCCGCGGTCGAGCTGATCCACAACTTCTCGTTGCTCCACGACGACGTCGAGGATGCCAGCGACACGCGGAGGGGCCGCGAGACCGTCTGGACGTTCGCGGGGGTGGCGCAGGCGATCAATGCCGGAGACGGCATGTTCACGCTCGCCCACCTCGGGATGTATCGCCTCGCGGCGGCAGGCGTCGGTGCCGACCGGATGGTCGCCGCCTCGCGCGAGTTGCACGAGGCGTGCCTGCGTCTCGTCGAGGGCCAGTACCTCGACATCTCGTTCGAGCAGCGTTCGGACGTGACGCTGGAGGAGTACCTGCGGATGGCCGAGGGCAAGACCGCGGCGATGTTCGCCGCGCCGTTCGCCATCGGCGCGCTGCTTGCGGGCGCCGCGCCGCCGGTCGTCGACGCCTACCGCGAGTTCGGACGGCGCGTCGGGTTGGCGTTCCAGGCGGTGGACGACGTCCTCGGCATCTGGGGCGACCCGGCGGTGACGGGGAAGCCCGTGGGTGACGACCTCGCGTCGCGGAAGATGACCTACCCGGTGATCGTGGCGCTCTCGGGCGCAGGCGGGGAGCGGCTGCGCGCTGCCTACGCCGACCGCTCGCCGTCCTCGGCGGACGTGTCGGCGCTGCGGGCGCTCGTGGAGGCGGCGAACGCGCGCGCGATCACCGAGGAGATGGCGGTCGTCGAGGAGCGCGCGGCGCTCGACGCGCTTCGCGCGGCGGGCGTGGACGAACGTGCGACCGGTCTCTGCGCCGAGTTCGCGCGGATCCTCGTGGGACGTGACTCGTGAGCCACCCCACGGGAGCGATGGGCGCATCAGACTCGTTGCTCCGACCTGTGTCGCACCATATGATCCGCCCGTTCCCCGCTGCCTCCCCGGCGACCGCACCCCTCTATTCCGGGCGACCTCGCCGGAGGATCTCATGCACAAGCAGACCATCCGAGACATCGATGTGTCGGGGAAGCGCGTCTTCCTGCGCGTGGACTACAACGTCCAGTTCGACGACGGCCAGATCCTGGACGACATGCGCCTGCGCGAGTCCGTCCCCACGATCCGTGCGCTCCAGGAGTGCGGCGCGAAGATCATCGCCTGCTCCCACCGCGGCCGTCCCGGAGGGAAGGTCGTCGAGGAGCTGCGCAACGCGCCGGTCGCTGACCACCTGGACAAGCTCCTCGGGCAAGAAGTGAAGGCGGTCCGTTCGTGCGTGGGCCCGGAGGCCGAGGCTGCGGTCGCGGCGATGCAACCGGGCGATGTGATCTTGCTGGAGAACGTGCGCTTCCACGCCGAGGAAGAAGGCAACGACCCGGAGTTCGCGAAGCAGCTCGCCGCGCTGGCAGACATCTTCGTGAGCGATGCCTTCGGCACCGCTCACCGTGCTCACGCCTCGGTCGTGGGCATCGCCCAGCACCTGCCCGCTGTCGCCGGTCTGCTCATGGAGCGGGAGCTCGAGTACCTCGAGCAGATCATCACGCCGAAGCGACCGTTCGCGATCATCCTCGGCGGCGCGAAGATCGCGGACAAGCTCGGCATCCTCACCAACCTAGCCAAGCACGCCGACCTGATCATCGTCGGCGGTGGCATCGCGAACACCTTCCTGAAGGCGCAGGGCATCGACGTTGGCGCGTCTCTCGTCGAGAACGACCGCATCGACGACGCCTTCGAGGTGATGCGCACCGCCGCGCTCCGCGACGACCTGCGCCTGATCATCCCCACCGACGTGGTCATCGCCGATCCGGGCGGGGAGCGCGTCAACACCGTTTCCGTGAACCGCGTGCCCCCCGGCTTCCGCATCCTCGACATCGGTCGCCAGACCATCGAGGACACGCGGGAGGCGCTGCAGGACATGAACACCGTGGTCTGGAACGGCCCGGTCGGCTTCTTCGAGCGCGAGCCGTTCGATCGTGGCACGATCGAGATCGCACGCATCCTCGCCTTCCTCCCACACGCCGTGACGGTGGTGGGCGGCGGCGAGACGGCGGCTGCCGTGCAGCGCGCGGGCGTCGCCGATCGGATCTCGCACGTCTCGACGGGCGGCGGTGCCTCGCTGGAGATGCTCCAGGGCATCACGCTTCCCGGCGTCGCGGTGCTGCGCGACAAGTAGCGCGCGCTCCGACCGACAGACTACCGCCCCTCCACTGCACGCACCGACGGAGACCACATGGACCTTGACCTCATCCGACGACTCTCCCAATCCGCCGATACGAAGGTGATCCTTTGTGTGCTCGACGGCCTCGGGGGCCTGCCCGGCCCTCGAGGCCGCACGGAGCTCGAGGAGGCGGACACGAAGGTCCTCGACCGTCTCGCGGAGCAGGGGAGCGTCGGCCGCACGATGCCGGTCGGCCCCGGCATCACGCCCGGTTCCGGCCCCGGCCACATCGGGCTCTTCGGCTACGACCCGCTGGTGTACGAGATCGGTCGAGGCGCGCTGGAGGGCACGGGCATCGGCTTCGAGCTGGGCCTGAACGACATCGCCGCGCGCGGCAACCTCTGCAACCTCGACGCGTCGGGATTGATCACCGACCGCCGCGCGGGCCGCATGCCGACAGAGCAAACCGCCGAGGTCTGCAAGCAGCTCAGCACGATCAGGCTGCCGGGCGTCGAGCTCTTCGTGGAGCCGGTGCAGGACCAGCGGTTTGTCCTCGTCCTGCGTGGCGAGGGCCTGAGCGACCAGCTCGCCGAGACGGACCCGCAGCGCGAGGGCGTCGCACCGATCGAGGCGACCGCGACCACGCCCGCGGGCGAGCGCACCGCCGACCTCGTGCGGCAGTGGGTCAACGCCGCCGAGACGATGCTCAAGGGCCGCGCACAGGGCAATGGGGTGCTGCTCCGTGGCTGGTCGTCGCGCCCGGACATGCCCCCGTTCCCGGAGATCTGGAAGCTCCGCGCCGCCGCCGTCACGGTCTACCCGATGTACCGCGGCGTGGCGAAGCTCTGCGGCATGGACTCCATCGAGGGCGCTCACTCGTTCGATGAGCAGATCGCGCTCGTGAGGCAGCACTGGGACGACTACGACTTCTTCTTCATCCACTACAAGTACACCGACAGTGCAGGGGAGGACGGTGACTTCCAGCGCAAGCAAGAAGCCATCACCGCCTTCGACCGCGCATTGCCCGGCCTGCTGGACCTCAAGCCGAACGTCCTCGTCGTGACGGGGGACCACTCCACGCCGGCCAGCATGGCGGCGCACTCGTGGCACACCGTGCCGTTGTTGGTCTGGGGCGACCACGTGCGCAAGGACACCGCGACGAGGTTCTCCGAGACACAGTCCGCCATGGGTGAGATCGGCACGATCCTCGCGAAGGACGTGCTGCCGATCGCCTTCGCCCACGCCGGGCGCCTCGCGAAGTACGGTGCGTGATGGCACGGACTCCCGTCATCGGCGGCAACTGGAAGATGAACACCGCGCGCTCCGAGGCGCAGGATCTGCTGCGTGACGTGCGCGCGCGCCTCGATGGCATCGCGGGCGCCGAGGTGATCGTGTTCCCGCCGGCCCCGTGGATCGCGGACGCCGCCGACATCCTGTGCAGCAGCGGTATCCGCGTCGGCGTGCAGAACGTCTACTGGGAGCCGAAGGGAGCGTTCACGGGCGAGGTGAGCCCGGTGATGATCGGCGCGACCGCTAGTGACGTCCTCGTCGGGCACTCCGAGCGGCGCCACGTCTTCGGCGAGACGGACGCCGACACGAACCGCAAGCTGCGCGCC
>CAMDAY010000118.1 GCA_945888895.1 Dehalococcoides mccartyi
CAGCACGCGCACGCGCTTCGCTCGACGCGCGAGGGGTGCGCCGAATATGATCGGCGTCCGGCCTGGAGGGGTCGCATAGTGGTCTAGTGCGGGCGCCTGCTAAGCGCCTGTCTCCGTTCTGGGGACCGAGGGTTCGAATCCCTCCCCCTCCGCCACCGACTCCCGCTCGAGAGAACCTCGCGCCGCCATCAGCAAGCGGAGTCACGCGAGGCCATCGAGCACCCCCGCCGCCCGCAGGCGGCAACGAGGAGTTGCCCGTGTCGACCTTCCACATCTGGACGCTGGGCTGCCAGATGAACCAGGCTGACTCGCTCAAGCTTGCCGCCGGCCTCGAGCAGCTCGGCTACCACGCCGTCGAGGACGACCTCGAGGCCGACCTCGTCGTCATCAACACCTGCTCGGTGCGACAGCACGCCGAGGATCGCGCGTACTCGCGGATGGGGATGCTCAAGAAGCGCCGTTCGCAGGGCGGCGAGTTCAAGCTCGCCGTCATGGGCTGCATGGTCGGCCCGAAGACGGACGAGCTCCGCAAGCGCTTCCCGTACGTCGATGTGTGGGCGCGCCCGCAGGAGTTCGACGGCATCCTGCAGGTCGCCGGCGATTACCGCGACGTGTCCGAGGGCGAGCTGGGCACGCTCCTCGGCGCCGAGGGTGACCCGCGCACCTTCCAGATGGCGCAGGGGACGTACGGGCTGCCGAAGGGGCCGACGGCCTACGTGCCGGTGATCCACGGCTGCGACAAGTTCTGCACCTACTGCATCGTCCCGCTGCGACGTGGCCGCGAGGACTCGCGTGCGGCGGCGGACATCCTCGACGAGGTGCGCTTCCTCGCCGACCACGGGGTGCGCGAGGTGACGCTGCTCGGCCAGACCGTCGAGGCGTACGGGCACGACCTCGAGGCCGACGCGAACGGCGGGCGACCTGACCTCGCGACGCTGTTCGAGGGCATCGACCGCATCGACGGCATCACGCGCGTGCGCTTCCTGACCTCGTACCCCAAGGACATGACCGACCGCATCATCGACGCCGTCGCCGACCAGCCGAAGGTCTGCGAGCACTTCAACATCCCCGTGCAGTCCGGCTCCGAGTCGATGCTCGCGCGCATGCGCCGCGGCTACACCGTCGCGATGTTCGAGGAGCGCGTGGCGCGCATTCGCTCGCGCATGCCGGACGCGGCGATCGTGACCGACGTGATCGTGGGCTGCCCCGGTGAGACCGAGGAAGAGTTCGCGGACACGGTCGCGCTCCTCGAGCGCACGGAGTTCGACATCATCCACGTCGCCGCCTACTCGCCGCGCCCCGGCACCTACGCCGCGCGCAACATGCCGGACGACGTGCCCGCCGAGGTGAAGAAGGCGCGCCTGCAGGTCATCGAGGCGATCCACGCCGCCTCGTCCGAGCGCATCAACCAGCGCGTCCTCGGCCGCGAGGTCGAGGTGCTGATCGAGCAGAGCGAGAGCGGCCGCTCGACCGGGCGCACCCGGCAGGGCCAGCTCGTCCACTTCGACGCGATGGGCCCCGTCGGCGGCCGCCTCGGCACGCTGGTCGACGTCGAGATCTCCGCGGTCACGCCGTGGTCACTGCAGGGGCGTCTCGCCGGCAGCCACTCGCTGTCGGTCCTGTAGCGTCGAGGAGAACGACCACATGGGCACCGCCACGATCGTCGTCATCTTCGCGATCGTAGAGGCACGCCTGCAGGTGCTGCTGATCCACCGCTCCGCCCCGCCCGAGCAGGACGCGTGGGCGCCCCCCGGCGGCACGTGGGACGGCAGCGAATCGCTGGGGGCCAGCGCGCAGCGCAAGCTCGTGCAGGAGACCGGCGCGTCCGACCTGTACCTCGAGCAGCTGTTCACGATGTCGGGCCTCGACAGCGCGCAGCCCTCGGTCGCCGTCGCCTACTTCGCGCTGATCGAGGCGTCGAAGGTGCGCCTGCGCGAG
This sequence comes from Dehalococcoides mccartyi, assembly GCA_945888895.1. Lineage (GTDB taxonomy): Bacteria > Chloroflexota > Dehalococcoidia > UBA2979 > UBA2979 > SHYQ01. The sequence continues at coordinate 1,939 of CAMDAY010000118.1, forward strand.
GAGGAGGCGTGGCACCCCGCCTGGCACCCGGTGGACGAGCTGCCTCGACTGGCCTTCGACAACAACCGCGTGATCGCGCAGGCCGTCGCGCGCGTCGGCGCGAAGCTCGACTACATGAACATCGCCTACGGCCTGCTCCCCGACCTCTTCACGATCCGCGAGCTGCAGGCCACGTACGAGGCGATCCTGCGCCGCCCGCTGGACCGCCGGAACTTCCGCAAGCGCATGATCTCCACGGGGATCATCGAAGCGACCGAGGAGCTCCGCCGCCGCGGCGCGCACCGCCCCGCGCAGCTGTTCCGCTTCACCTCGAAGCTACCGGTGGTGCTGTAGGGGCTAGTTAGCGCCCGTATGCGAGGGCGCTGTTGAGCCGCTCAGATCGAAAGTGATTACACCGGTAGCGGTCACGCAGCCCATGCTTCATCTGCAAGCGCAGCAAGTGGAGATCGAGATCGATCGGCGTGTCGAAACGAGCGGGCTCCTTCAGATCCATACTGCGGAACCACAGAACGCCATAGATACCAAAGTCTGCCGAACGATCAGTCATGTAGGTGGTCAGTTGCGTAACGAGCCCATGCTCTATGTCCGCACTGTGCGCGTGCTTGAATTCAAGGCAGGCCGTCGCGCGCGTTCCATCCGCTAAGTTCCCGGCGATAAGGAAATCCAGCCGACCGCCAGCGCTCTGGTGCTCCGGAATCAATTCGAAGTTCTTCGCGGTCGCAACGTCATAGAGCAAGCCTTGTAGCGTCGGATGAATCTCGGTTTCCCGCTTCGGACGCCGCCCAACCACCCGCCGACCATCGCGCACGACATCCCAGAACGCCGGATACATGTTGCTGTCGCGAATCTTAGTCTGAAGCCCGATCAGCCCGGCGATAACTTCAGCGACGAAGTCACTGCGTGTCGCATATGTGGTCGCGGGAACGATCGCCTTAGCCCGCGCCCAGCGTGCCAACTCAGGAGGAGGAAGCACCGGGGTGGTCACAACGCGTGCATGATTGCGGTTGTACTCAAACTCCGGATCCGCCCCACCGTGTAGCGCGTCGCCATATGTCTGATCGAGAAGCCGCACTTCCAAATACTCCGGTGACCACATCAGTTGAACGACGAGCTTGCCGCGCAGCGTACCGTCCGGAAGCGGCGTATTTGCTTCAGTCCCATTGCGAGTGAGCGTCAGCCCATTGGAATCCAGCTGGGCCACGAGCTCATAACCGTCCGAACGCACCCGGAATAGGACACCCTCACCGACAGCCGGAATCTTCAGCAGCGGATCGAGGAAATAGATCGCCGTGGCGGTCGCGACGATTAACTCGCGGGCGGTCGCGAGAGTACGCAAAGCGGGGGCGATCTCAACGAAGGTCGACGACTGCATTGCGGAAGCATACTCGTCGGCATCTCCCGGATTGACCCCCTTGAGGACTAAGCGTAAGGTTAACGCATAGTCAGTTAGCGTACTGAGTACGCAAAGTGCGAGAACCGGAGCGGCCGGTTAATCGCGCGGCGTGCGAGGCCCACCGGGGCGCAGACGCGAGACGAAGACTCGAGGCTCCCGTGACGTCACCTGCGGCGCTCAAGCCGAATCCGTACTTCCCCATCGCCCAGCTCCAGTGCGAGACCGACACCGGCATCGACACCATCCCGCTCGCCCTCGAGCAGTCGTTCCCGTCGTGGCAGACCTCCATTCCGGAGCGCTACACGAAGATGGACGCCGAGGAGCTCTCGCGGCGCATCCGCGGCGCGCGCGCGACGCTGGGCGACAAGGTCGTGATCCTCGGGCACCACTACCAGCGCGAGGACATCATCCAGTTCGCCGACGACCGAGGTGACTCGTTCGCGCTGGCGCAGTACGCGGCCTCGCACCCGGAGGCGCCGTACATCGTGTTCTGCGGCGTGCACTTCATGGCGGAGGCGGCGGACATCCTCGCCGCGCCGCACCAGCAGGTGATCCTGCCGAACATCGAGGCCGGCTGCTCGATGGCGGACATGGCGAACGACGCGGACGTGAACCAGGCGTGGCGCGAGCTGGGCGAGCTGTACGGCGGCACGGACGACATCATCCCCGTGACGTACATGAACAGCGCGGCGAGCCTGAAGGCGTTCTGCGGCCGCAACGGCGGGGTCGTCTGCACCTCGTCCAACGCGGCGAAGGTGCTGGAGTGGGCCTTCGAGCGCGGCAAGCGCGTGTTCTTCTTCCCGGACCAGCACCTGGGCCGCAACACCGGCGCGTCCATGGGCATCCCGCTGGACGAGATGGTGCTGTGGAACTGGCGCCGCCCGGCCGGCAGCCTCGGCGGGGCGTCCGAGGAGGATCTGCTCCGCGCGCGCATCATCCTGTGGCAGGGCCACTGCTCCGTGCACCAGCGCTTCTCGCTGACTCAGATCGAGGACGCGCGCGCCAAGTACCCCGGCGTCCAGATCGTCGTCCACCCGGAGTGCCGCTACGAGGTGGTGCAGGCCGCCGACGCGAACGGCTCCACCGCGTACATCGCGAAGTACGTCGCGAACGCCGCGCCCGGCTCGATCATCGGCATCGGCACGGAGATCAACCTCGTCGCGCGGCTCGCGAAGGAGAACCCGGACAAGACGATCTTCTGCCTCGACCCGGTCGTGTGCCCGTGCAGCACGATGTACCGCGTCCACCCGGCCTACCTCGCGTGGGTCATGGAGAGCCTGGTCGATGGCGTGGTCGTGAACCAGATCAAGGTCCCGGACGAAGTCCGCAAGGACGCCCGCGTCGCCCTCGAGCGGATGCTCGCATTGAAGTAGTGCGCGCTCATGGCGGGGATACCCCGCCCGCGCTCCGGGAGGTCGCGGGACGTCTCGGCCACTTTCAGATCGGCCCGCGAACCGTCACCGGAAAGACGCCTCGATGACCTCTTCTCCCACATCGAGCGGTAGCTATGACCTCGTCGTCGTCGGTTCCGGGATCGCCGGGCTGTACGCCGCGCTGCAGGCGCGTGAGCACGGGGCGAGGGTCCTCGTGGTGACCAAGGGGTCGATCGAGGAGGCGAGTACGCGCTACGCGCAGGGCGGCATCGCCGCCGCCGTGGGGCCCGAAGACTCGCCCGAGGATCACCTGCGCGACACGATCGAGGCCGGTGCGGGACTCGTCGACGAGGAGGCCGCGCGCATCCTCGTGTTCGAGGCGGCCGACCGTATCGCGGACCTCGTGCGGTACGGGGTGCGCTTCGATTCGTCGAACGGCGCGGTGTCGCTGGGGCGCGAGGCGGCACACTCCGCCGCCCGCATCATCCATGCCGGTGGCGATGCGACGGGCCTCGAGATCGAGTTGTCGCTGTCCGCGCTCGCGCAGCGCGAGGCGACGATCCTCGAACACACCTTCGCCGACCGCATCATCGTGGAGGACGGCCGCGCGGTCGGGATCGCGACGATCAACGGAGACACCGGCGCGCGTGCGAGGTACGACGCGACGAACGTGATCCTCGCGACGGGTGGGGCCGGGCAGATGTACCGCACGACGACCAACCCGGTCGTCTCGACCGGCGACGGCGTGGCGCTCGCGTACGAGTGCGGCGCCGAGGTCATGGACATGGAGTTCACGCAGTTCCACCCGACCGCGCTGGTGCTGCCCGGACGCCCCGTCTTCCTGATCTCGGAGGCCGTCCGAGGCGAGGGCGCGCTGCTCTACAGCACAGACGGCGTGCGCTTCATGGAGCACGCGCACCCGCTGGCGGAACTGGCGCCTCGCGACGTGGTCGCACGCGCGACGTATGCGGAGATGGCGCGCACCGGATCGGACCACGTGCTCCTCGACATCACGGCGAAGGACGCGGACTGGCTCGCGGCGCGCTTCCCGCAGATCTGCGCGCAGTGCATGGACGCAGGCCTCGACATGTCGAAGGACCGCATCCCCGTCTCCCCCGCCGCGCACTACACGATGGGCGGCGTGCGCACGAACACCTGGGGCGAGACGACGATCGCCGGACTGTTCGCCGTGGGCGAGACCGCGAACACCGGGGTGCACGGCGCGAACCGCCTCGCGAGCAACTCGCTCCTCGAGACGGTCGTGTTCGCGAAGCGCACCGTGGAGCGGTTGTTCGAACCCGGCACGTACGACCCACCCCCCGCCCGCACCGAGGGCGCCCTGTCGCTGCTGCCGGCGGCAGGCAACCACACCGCGCCGACCGCGCAGCAGGTGCGCGACCTGATGTGGGACAAGGTCGGCATCGTGCGCACCGGCGAGGGGCTGCGCGCCGCCGCGATCCAGCTCGCGCAGTGGATGGCGTGGCTGCCCGAGGCGCACGACCGCACCTCGCACGACCTCCACGCGATCCTCGTCTGCGCGCGACTGGCGACCGAGGCGGCGCTGCGGCGCGAGGAATCGCGCGGCGCACACTACCGCGAGGACTTCCCCGAGACCGTCGAGGCATGGCGTCGCCACCTCGTGTTCCGGCAGACGAACATCGCGGCACTTGAAGGCGCAAACGACACCGATGAGAAGGAGCGATGGCGTGAGCATGCAGGGTAGCGAGAAGCACGTCCTTCCCTCGGGCCACCCGGCCGCCACGATCATCGCGGAGATCGTCTCGCGCGCCCTCGACGAGGACCGTGCGTGGTTCGACGTGACGACGCAGTCGACCGTGCCGCCTGACCAGCCGGGCGAGGCGACGCTCCTGTACAAGGAGGACGGCGTCGTGTGCGGGCTCGAGGTCGTGCGCGAGGTGTTCTGGCAGACCTCGGACGAGATCGAGATGGACATCTTCGTCGACGAGGGTGCGTGGGTGGAGAGCGGCACTGTGGTCGCGGAGCTGCGGGGGCCGCTCGCGCCGATCCTGTCCGGCGAGCGCGTCGCCCTCAACCTGATGCAGCGCATGTCCGGCACCGCGACGATGGCCTACCGCTACGCGCGCGAGGCCGCACGAGGTGGCACGAGCCGCGTCGTCGACACGCGCAAGACCACGCCGGGGCTGCGCGCCCTCGAACGCTACGCCGTGCGCACGGGCGGCGCGTTCAACCACCGCAACACGCTGGAAGACGGCGTGCTGATCAAG
>CAMDAY010000119.1 GCA_945888895.1 Dehalococcoides mccartyi
CCTCGGACGCGCGGCAGGCGGGCGGCCAGATCGCGGCTGCGCTCCAGGAGCAGCGCGCGAACTCTCCGCTGGGTGACACGCGCAGCGTGCTCGCCTCGGACCCGCCGGAGCACACCTTCCTCCGGGGCATCGTGAACCGCGCATTCACCCCGCGCTCGGTCGAGTTGCTCCGGCCGCGCATGGAAGAGATCGTCGCGTCGCTCCTCGACGAACTGCCGGACACCGGTGAGTGGGATCTGATGGACGGGCTCGCGCAGCCGCTGCCGGTGATCGTCATTGCGGAGCTGCTCGGCATCCCGCCGGAGGATCGCGCGCAGTTCAAGGTCTGGTCGCAGCACATTGCGCTGACGACCGACATCATGCAGAGCCAGGAGTCGATCGAATCCATCCGTCAGGCGACCAGCGAGCTCGTCGAGTACTTCGGCGGGTTCATCGAGGACCGTCGACGCCAGCCGCGGGAGGACCTCATCTCGGCGCTCGTCGCGGCGGAGACCGAGGGGCGACGGCTGACGGGGGCCGAAGTGCTCGCGTTCGCGATCCTGCTGCTCGTCGCCGGTAACGAGACGACGACGAACCTCATCGGGAGCGGGATGCGCACACTCCTCGCCCACCCGGAGGCGGCTGCGGCCCTGCGCGCGCAGCCGGAGCGCATCCCCGCGGCGATCGAGGAGATGCTGCGCTACGACAGCCCGGTGCAGGGCATCGTCCGCTTCGCCACGCGGGAGGTGGAGGTCGGCGACAAGACGCTCCGCAAGGGTGACGTGATCATGGGCATGACCGGCGCGGCGAACCGCGACCCCGACCAGTTCCCGAACCCCACCGCGTTCGACCTCGATCGAGGCGACACGCGCCACCTCGCGTTCGGAATGGGCATCCACTACTGCGTGGGCGCGCCGCTTGCGCGCGTCGAGGGTGCCATCGCGTTTCGTGCGCTCCTCGAGCGGTGGCCGTCGATCGAGGCGGCCGGGGACGTAGAGATGGGCGGGACGTTCCTGATCCGCGGCCCGGTCAGGCTCCCGTTGGCCGTCGCTCGCGGAGCGTGACGACCACGGCCGCGCCGAGGGTGATCGCCGCCGCGAGGCTCATGTAGGCCCCCATCGCCACAGTCACGCCAAAGACGCCTGACCTAGAATCGAGGCAGGAGCGCCCATGCCGTACGACCCCGAGAACGTCTTCGCGAAGATCCTGCGCGACGAGATCCCCAGCACCCGCGTGTACGAGGACGCCGAGTTCATCGCGATCCGCGACGTCGCCCCCGCGGCGCCGACGCACATCCTCGTCCTGCCGCGGGGCGACGGCCCGATCGGCCCCGCGGACCTCCAGGACGCCGATGCGCCGTGGGTGGGGCGGATGGTGGTGCTCGCAGCGCGCATCGCCCGTGAGCAAGGGTTGACGGAGACGGGCTATCGGCTGGTGGTCAACTGCGGACGTGATGCCGGGCAGACGGTTCCACACCTCCACCTGCATATCCTTGGCGGGCGGATGCTCCACGGGCTTGGGTAGCAGAACGAAGAGGGCGGGGATTCCCCGATAGGACTGCTCGCGCCTGCGCTCTAGGGTGTACTGCGGAGTAGAGTGTCACTCTCCGAGCATCCGAGGACGCATGGTTCAGGCCACCGTGAATACACCCGTTCCAGGCCCCGTCGATCCGGACCTGCTGCTCGAGGCGTTGCTCTATTCCGTCTCCCACGACCTGCGATCGCCGCTGCTGACGCTGTCGCTGGCGGGCGAGCTCATCGCCGAGTCGCTGGGAGCCCGTCTGCGCGAGGATCCGTCGAACAGCGGCCTCGTCGCGTTGGACGCGCTCCAGCACGGCGCGCGTGACCTTGAGCGGATGTGCAAGCGCTGACCGCGATCTCCCGCGCCCGCCGCCGACCGCTCGAGGCCAGCGGGGCGCCGCTGCGTATGCTCCTCGGTGGCCACGTCGTGATCTCCGACGACGGTGACCTCGGCGGCCGCCTCGTCTCCGTCGATCCGATCGCGGTGCGTGAGATCATCGACACCGTGTGCGGGGAAGAGCCGACCGAAATCCACGTGCGGCGGACCGACGACTTCGCTGTGCTGCGCCTTCCTGGCCCCGAAGCGCTCGCCGAGGTGCGCGGCGCGCCGCTGGTCACGCTGGTGCAGTCGCTGCAGATGCACGCTGGCACGCTCGTCGAGTCGCTCGCCGCAGCCCAGGTGGTCACCGAGCGTCTTGGTGGCCGCGTCGAGGTGGACGGGAACGGCGTGCAACTCTGGCTGCCACGTTTCGAGGCGGCGTCCGGGGGCAGGACGGACCGATGAGGACGCTCAACGCCACCGCGGTACTCGTGGTCGATGACGACGCCGACCACGCCCACATCGCCCGGCTCGTCCTGAGCTCGCTGGCCCCCACGACCGGCGTCGAGGTGGTGCACGACGCGGCGAGCGCGATCGCGCGGCTGGCCGCACTCCCGCGCGGCGGGGTGGTACTCATTGACCGTCGGCTCCACGGCATCGAGTCGTTCGACACGGTTGTTGAGATGCGCTTGCGCCGTCCAGACGTAGACGTCGTGATGTTGTCCGCCGCACTCTCGTCGATCGATCGAGCCTACGCGCTCGCCTGCGGCGCGGTTGATGCCCTGGAGAAACCGGCGAGCCTCGCTGGCTGGCGCGAGGCGCTCGCCTCGATCGTGGGCGCGGGCACGGACGCCGCTCCTCGCGCCGCCTAGTCGTCGCACGTGCCTGCCGCCACGGACGTACCTCTCTCGGCTGCTACGATGGCCGCGTAGGGGCCTGTAGCTCAGCGGCCTAGAGCAGTCGGCTCATAACCGATCGGTCCCAGGTTCGAATCCTGGCGGGCCTACCAACCGATACGTTCGGGCGATGCGCAGGATATCCGCGCCGCCCGGCTCAGATCTGCGGCCACCACCAGTCAGCGGAGACGCCATGCGCGACCACGTCCGTCTCGCGATGTCCGGCTACCGGCCGGCAGAGATCGCGTTGGAGGGCTACCGCGACTCGGCGGTGCTGGTGCTACTGCACGAGCAGGACGATGCGGAGCACCTGCTGTTCCAGGTGCGCTCGTCTTCCCTCCTGCTGCATAGCGGCGAGATCGGATTCCCGGGCGGCCGACGGCAGCGCGACGACGACACCCTCCTCGACACGGCCCTCCGCGAGGTCGAGGAGGAGATCGGCGTCCCCCGCGACCACGTCGATGTGTTCGGGCAGCTCGACGACACGCTGACGTTCTCTTCGAACTACCGGATCCGTCCCTACGTTGGCGCGCTCTCGCTCGGTCCGCGCGAGTTCGCCATCGACGCGGGCGAGGTGCACGAGCTGCTTGCGGTTCCGTTGGCGTTTCTCCAGTCCCCGGCCGCGCGTGGCTGGTACCCGATCGACCGTGCCGGCGTGGTCGAGTCGACGCCCGCATTCATCTACCGCGAGCACGTGATCTGGGGTGCGACCGCGCGTATCCTCAACCGCTTCCTTGAGTTGGTCGAGGTGCGGGTATGACGTTGATCCTGGTGCGCCATGCGCAGTCGGAGGCGAACGCCGCCGGTGTGTTCACCGGCAGCATGGATGTGTCGCTCACCGACCTCGGACGACGTCAGGCGGCCGCGCTCGCGGGGCGGCTCGCCGGGCTGACCGTGACCGCCGTCTACGCCAGCACGCTTCGCCGCGCACAGGACACGGCCCGTCCGACGGCGGAGCGCTTTGGCCTCCAGGTGCAGGCAGTCGAGGCACTGCGCGAGTCTGGACTGGGCGAGGCAGAGGGCCTGGCGTGGGCGGACGTGCGCGCTCGTTGGACGCTGGGGGAGGGCGCGCGCTGGGCCGACGCGATCCCGGGCGCCGAACCCGGCGACGGTGTGCGCGCACGCGTCTCGAGCGGCCTCGATGAGCTGTTGGCGCGCCACCGCGATGACGTCGCGCTTTGCGTGAGCCACGCGGGAGCGATCACGCACGCGCTCCAGCACGTTCTCGGACTGACGCTGGAGCAGGGCGTGCGCGTCCCGCTGCACCACGCGGCGTTGAACGTGATTGAGTGGACGGATCGGGGGCCGGTGCTGCTCTCGCTGAACGACAGCTGCCACCTCGAGGCGATCGAGCCCTAGGCAGCCCGGCGCTAGCGGCCGGGGGTGCGAGCAGCGGTACGTGTCTCGATCGCGACTTCGAACCGGTTGGGCTCGGTCGCGAAGATGCTCCATGTCCCATTCGAGGCGTGCTGCAGGCGATCCGTGAACGGGACGCCCGTGCCTTCGTACTCCACGACCAGCGTCAGCGTGCCCCGGTAGAACCGCCGTACATGCGTGCTCTGCACGCCACGCACGGCGCGGATCGCGTCCTGGAACGTGTTGAGTGCGGCGAACGACTTGAAGGGCGCGGCCACGATCACCATCTGCCCGGCGATGGCAGCATCGATGGCGGCCGGGGCGGGCGGTGATGCGATCGGCGGCGCTGCGGCTCGACGTGCCGAGGCGAGCGGTGCTGATGCCAGCGGTACCGGGGCCGCGGTGGGGCGCGCGGCCGGCGGTGGTGGCATGCTGCGCGCGGCGCGGCTTGCACGGACCTCGGCCACCGCCTCGTTCAGTGGAGTCGATGTGAGCGGGGGAGGCGGGGGGCGCTTCGGGGCGAGGCGTCGGGCCTTGCGGGCTTCGACCAGCATCGCCGCGATCTCCTCCTCGGTCGCCGGCGGGGTACCAGAACCATCGGTGGGCGCATCCGGCGCACTGCGGAACACGCGGAATCGCGTCCGCGTGGGCAGCATCGTGTCGGTGGGCGGCGGTGTAGCGCGCGGGCGCCGCGGCGGCGCGATCCGCGCGTAGAGCATCATCCCGTCGATCTCGACACCGATCGTGTGATTCGGGTCCGTCTCGACTATCTGCTCGAGGATCCCGGTGGAGGGGCCAACCACGGCGAAGTGCGCTTCGCGGAGATCAGTAATCGTCATCTCCACGCGCTCGAGGCCGGGAGCCGATTCCAGCCCGGAGGCGAAGCGGAGCAACTCGGCCTGCGTGGCGAACGGTCCGATGCGGAGCTGCATCGCGTAGTTCTGCGGACGGTCGCAGATGCACGCACCCGCTCCCATGCAGCCGAGGCAGCAGAAGACCTGATCGCCTAGGCCGACCGGACTGCCGTCGAAGATGGCGGCGCATTGCGCGCATGTTTGGACGGCATGCCGAGCCATTAGGAGCAGAGTGTCACCGTGGCAGCGCGACGGGCGGTAGCCGGATCGTTGAGATCGGGTAAATCTCAGAGCGGGCCCGATTTACACAGTCTCGAGGAACGCGACCGTGACTCCGTCGCCGCCCTCGGTGCGGTCAGCGGTCTCATAACTGGTCACTAACGGGTGGCGATCGAGGAGCTCCCGGACGGCCCGGCGCATCGCCCCGGTGCCCTTGCCGTGGATCAGCAGGACCCGTCCCCGTCCGTTGCGGGAGGCGTGGTCGAGGAACTCTTCGACCTTCGGGAGCGCCTCGTCCAGGCGCTGGCCGCGCACCTCAATCGACATGCCGACGTCCGGTGGTGTCGAGACGAGGATGGTGGTGTCGCGCATCCGAGCGATCGGCGGTTGGTCTCCGGTGCGCTCCACCTGCTCCAGACGGGCGTTCGTCCGGATCGAGCCGAACTGCACGGAGAACACGCCGTGCTCGTCCGGCTCGCCGAGGACCTCGCCGGCGGTGGTCATGCCCCGCAGCCAGACGAGACCGCCCGGACGCACCTCGTGGGTCTTCGGCGGCCGGGCGAGGATGGGCGGTAGGTCGTCCAGCACCGGACGGGGCGGCGGGGGTTCCTGGATGCGCTCGGCGGCCCTCGTCGCGCGCTCGTAGTCCGCACGGGCCTGGTCGAGGCGGGCAGCCTCGACGTCGCGCTTGGTGCGCTCAAGGAGGCGCTCCACGTCCTTGAGCTCGCGGCGGACGCGGGCACGCGCCTCTTCCCGGATGTGCGTCGTCTCGGCCACGAGGTCGGCGCTGCGGCGCTGGAGGTCGGCGCGCAGGGCCTCGGCCTCGCCCGCGGCGATCTCGGCGCGGGTGGAACGCTCCTCGGCGGTCGTGAGCTGGGCGCGCAGGTCGCCGAGCAGCGACTCGAAGTCGCGCTCCTCGGTGGACAGCGTGCCGCGGGCCGCCTCGATCACGTCGCTCGGCATGCCGAGGCCGCTCGCGATCGCGAGGGCGTTCGACTGACCGGGGAGCCCGATCGACAGGCGGTAGGTTGGCCGAAGCGTGTTCAAGTCGAACTCGACGGACGCGTTGGTGACGCGCGGCGTGCGGTGGGCGTAGACCTTGAGTTCGCTGTGGTGCGTCGTCGCGATCAGCGAGGCACCCTGGTTGATGAGCCGGTCGACGATTGCGATGCCGAGCGCGGCGCCCTCGGTCGGGTCGGTGCCCGCGCCCACCTCATCCAGGAGCACCAGCGAGCCGGCGTGTGTACGCTCGATGATGTCGATGACCGCGGTCATGTGGCCGGAGAACGTCGACAGCGATTGCTCGATGGACTGTTCGTCGCCGATGTCCGCGAAGATGCGCTCGTACACGGGCACCTGCGAGCCCACGCGCGCGGGAACCGGCAGGCCCGCCAGCGCCATCAGGCAGAGCAGCCCGGCGGTCTTGAGTGCGACGGTCTTGCCGCCCGTGTTCGGTCCCGTGATTAGCAGCGCGTCGAAGTCCCCGCCCACGCGGATCGTGATCGGGACCACGTCGCCGGAGAGCAGCGGATGGCGGGCGTCGTCCAGCCGCAGCTCGCCCGGCGCCTCGATGAGCCAGTGCTGGCGATGCCCGGTCGAGGCGAGGTCGCGCGCGTCGAGTGCCGCCGCGAGCCGCGCCTTTGCCTGCGCGACGTCGAGGTGCGCGAGCTTTGCGGTGGCCTCAGCGATGTCGTACTCAGCCTCGCCCGTGGCGGCGGAGAGCTCGCGCAGCACCCGCTCGACCTCGTGCCGCTCGCGCACCTGCAGCTCGCGCCACGCGTTGC
>CAMDAY010000120.1 GCA_945888895.1 Dehalococcoides mccartyi
CCGCAAGATCGGGATGATGCGCTTGTACGACGGCTCCGGCCGCGTGCGTGGCGTCACCGTGATCGAGCTGGGCCCGAACTACGTCACTCAAGTGCGCACGCCCGACCGCGATGGGTACAGCGCTGTGCAGCTCGCGTTCTCAGGCAAGCGAAAGCGCCTGACCTCGCCCCAGCGCGGCCACCTTCGCGCGGCTGGTCTCGAGCGCGAGACCCTGACTGCGCTCAAGGAGTACCGGGTGGATGACACCGCCGGGTACTCGCTGGGCCAGGTGCTGGACTGCGGCCAGTTCGAGCCGGGCACATACGTCGACCTCACCTCGACCTCCAAGGGTCGTGGCTGGGCCGGCGGCGTGAAGCGCTGGAACTTCCGCGGCGGTCCCAAGACCCACGGGCAGTCCGACCGTCACCGTGCTCCCGGTTCGCTGGGCGCCGGCACGACGCCGGGGCGCGTGTACAAGGGTCAGAAGATGGCCGGCCACATGGGCGACGAGGTCGTGACCGTCCTCAACTGCCTGGTGGTCGCCAGCGACCCGACGCGCAACCTGCTGTTCGTGCAGGGTTCTGTCCCGGGCGCTCGTACCGCGATCGTCAGCGTGCGCAACGCACGCCGACCCGCGCTGAAGGCGTACATCCCGCCCGTCTTCCCGACGACCGCCGAGATTGAAGAGGCCGTCGCGGAGACGGATCCGATCGAGGATGTCGAGGCAATGATCGAACAGGACTCCGTCGCGACCGCTGAGGGCGATGAGAGCGAGGCCACGGAATGAAGCTCCAGGTACTCGACGCCGCGGGGCAGGTCGCTGAGACCATCGATGTAGACGACGCGGTGTTCGGCGTGGCGCCGAACGACGCGGTCGTGCACCAGACGCTGCTCGCTCAGCTCGCGTCCCGCCGCGCCGGCCTCGCGAACACGCGCAGCCGTGGCGAAGTCGCCGGTTCGACGAAGAAAACGCGCCGCCAGAAGGGCCTGGGCATGTCTCGCCAGGGCGGCATCCGATCTCCTACGCACCGTGGTGGTGGCGTGGTCTTCGGGCCGTCGTCGCGCGACTACACGCAGAAGCTGCCGAAGCGCATGCGGCGCCTCGCGATCCGGTCCGTGCTCTCGTCCCGTGCCCTCGAAGAGCGCCTGAAGGTCGTCAGTGGCCTGGGCCTCGCGGGGCCGTCGACGAAGGCCGTGGTCGCGCTCCTCGAGGCGACGGGTGCGGGTCAGTCCGCACTCATCGTCACCGGTACGGCCGACCGCATCGCACTCAAGTCCGCGCGCAACGTGGACGGTGCGCGTGTCGTGCCGGCAGACACGCTGAACGTGGCCGACATGCTGGCACACAAGACGCTGGTCCTGACGGTGGACGCGGTCCGTCGCATCGAAGCCCTCTGGGGCGGCGAGCGCGCGGCCAGCCGCCGCAGCCCGGTGGAGGCCTAACCGATGCCCAAGGAAATCCACCCGTACGAGGTACTGCGCCGTCCGATCGTGACGGAGAAGAGCACACTCCTGACCGGGCACCGGCAGTACGTGTTCGAGGTCGCCGTCGGCGCGAACAAGCCGCAGATCAAGGCCGCCGTCGAGATGGCGTTCAACGTCACCGTCGAGGCCGTGAACACGACGATGGCGCACGGGCGACGTCGCAAGAACAAGTTCGGGAAGTCCGCGGGCGAGCCCCCGGTCTTTAAGAAGGCGATGGTTAAGGTCGCAGCCGGCCAGACCATCGAATTCTTCGAAGGCGTGTAGGAGACACCACATGCCCATTCGAAAATTCAAGCCCACCTCGGACGGCCGCCGGAACGCGTCAGGCTTCACCTTCACGGAGCTGACGAAGAAGGAGCCGGAGAAGTCGCTGCTGGTCACGAAGACCCGCACGAGCGGTCGTGGCTGGGGCAAGATCTCGACTCGCCACCGCGGTGGTGGGGCGAAGCGCCGCATCCGCATCGTGGACTTCAAGCGCGACAAGCTCGGCGTGCCGGGCACGATCCGCGCGATCGAGTACGACCCGGGCCGCTCCGCTCGGCTCGCGCTCGTGTTCTACGCGGATGGTGACAAGCGCTACATCCTGGCGCCGGACGGCATCAAGGTGGGTGACGCGATCCTGAGCGCGAACGACGCGCCGGTCGCTCGAGGCAACTCGCTCCCGCTGTCGGCGCTGCCGACGGGCACCTCCGTGCACTGCGTGGAGATGATCCCCGGCCGCGGTGGCCAGCTCGGCCGTTCCGCCGGCAACGTCATCCAGCTGATGGCGAAGGACAACGGCTACGCGCTGTTGCGCCTCCCGTCGGGCGAGATGCGCCAGGTGCCGGAGGGCTGCCGTGCCACTGTCGGCTCCGTCGGCAACTCGGAGCACGCGCAGCTGTCGCTCGGCAAGGCGGGGCGCATTCGTCACCGCGGCCGGCGTCCGCAGGTGCGTGGTTCGGTCATGAACCCGGTCGACCACCCCCACGGTGGTGGTGAGGGCAAGACCTCGGTCGGTATGCCCGGGCCGAAGACGCCGTGGGGCAAGCCCGCGCTGGGCTTCCGCACACGTCACAACAAGTCCACGGACAAGTTCATCGTCCGGCGTCGCGGCAAGGGCCGCAGGTAAGGAGGGGCCATGTCACGTTCTACGAAGAAGGGTCCCTTTGTTCACCCGAGCCTCCTGCAGAAGGTGCTTGCTATGCAGGGCGCCGATCGACGGGAGATCATCCGCACCTGGTCGCGCGCCAGCACGGTGATGCCGGAGATGGTCGGCATGACCATTGCGGTGCACGACGGCCGTCGCCACATCCCGGTGCTGTGTTCCGAGAACATGGTCGGCCACAAGCTCGGCGAGTTCTCGTTCACGCGGACGTTCCGCGGGCACAAGGGCCGCTCCGAGACGACTTCGAGGAAGCGCTAATGGAAGTGCGTGCGCTCGCTAACGACCAGCCGGTCGCGCCCCGCAAGGTGCGGCTGGTGCTGGACATGGTCCGTGGCCGGACCGTGGACGAAGCCCTGTCGCTGCTGGAGTTCATGCCCCAGCCGTCGGCTCGCATCGTCTGGAAGGTCATCAAGTCCGCTGCGGCCAATGCAGAGAACAACTTCGATCTCAACCCGGACGGGCTGAAGATCAAGAGCGCGATCGCCGGTGACGCGCGCACGCTGAAGCGATACCGCGCTCGCTCGCGGGGCCGCATGGCCCCCGTGCTGAAGCGGTACAGCCACATCACCGTGGTGGTTGAGGGAGACGAGTTCTAATGGGCCGCAAGGTACACCCCTACGGGTTCCGCGTCGGCGTCACCAAGGACTGGCAGTCCAAGTGGTTCGCTGACCAGCGCCACTATCCGGAGCTGGTTCTTGAGGACACGCGCCTGCGCAAGCTCATCATGAAGACGCTCCCGGACGCCGGCGTGTCAGGCGTGACGATCGACCGCAACGCGAACCAGGTCACCATGACCGTGCACACGGCGAAGCCGGGCATTGTCATTGGCCGCGGTGGCGCGAACGCGGAGATGCTGCGTGGGCTGCTGCAGAGCTCCACGGAGCGCCGCATCCGCCTGAACATCGAGGAGATTCGCGTCCCGGAGCTGGACGCGTACCTCGTCGCTAAGTCCGTCGCCGATCAACTTGAGCGCCGCGTGGCCTTCCGCCGCGCGATGAAGCAGTCGGTGCTGCGCACCATGCAGCGTGGCGCCCTTGGGTGCCGCGTGAAGATCGGTGGCCGCCTGGGCGGTTCGGAGATGTCGCGCACGGAGCAGGAGATGCAGGGGCGCGTCCCGCTGCACACGCTGCGTGCCGACATCGACTTCGGACAGGCGGAGGCGCACACGACCTTCGGTCTGATCGGCGTGCGCTGCTGGATCTACAAGGGTGACATCACGCCGGATACCAATCCGCTCGTCGTGACTCACCTGGAGAGCGAGTAACGCCATGCTGATGCCGAAGCGGACGAAGTTCCGCAAGCAGTTCCGTGGCAAGCGTCGAGGTATGGCCAATTCGGGCAACTTCGTCGCGTTCGGCGAGTTCGGCCTGCAGGCGCAGACCACCGCGTGGGTGGACGCGCGCCAGATCGAGGCCGCCCGCCGCGCGATCACCGGCTCGCTGAAGCGTGGCGGTAAGGTGTGGATCCGCATCTTCCCGGACAAGCCGGTCACCAAGAAGCCGGTCGAGGTCCGCATGGGCAAGGGCAAGGGCGCCACCGACCGCTGGGTCGCCGTGGTAAAGCGCGGTCGCGTGATGTTCGAGGTCGCGGGCGTGCCCGAGGCCGCGGCGCGCGAGGCGTTCCGCAAGGCGCACCACAAGCTGCCCGTCGACACCAAGGTGCTGATGCGCGAGGAGGTCTACTCGTGAGTGCTGAGACCGTCGCGCTGCGCGCCATGAACGACGCGGACCTGAAGAAGGAGCTGGACGAGGCGCACCAGGCGCTGTTCAACCTCCGGTTCCAGGCCGCGACGCGCCAGCTCACGAACACCGCCCAGATCGAGAAGGGCCGCCGCCGGATCGCGCGCATTCGCACGATGGTCCGCGAGCGCGCGATCCTTGCCGACCTGGACCGCGCCATCACCGCGATGGCCGGGAACGGGGAATAGCGCATGACCGAAGACACAGCCGCTTCGACTCGGGTCATCAACCGCAAGCCGCGCGTCGGCACGGTGGTATCCGACAAGAATGACAAGACGATCGTCGTGGAGATCGAGCGCGCCTCGCGCCACCGCATCTACCGCAAGGTCATCCGTCACACCAAGAAGTACCACGTGCACGACGAGCACAACGTCGCGACGCTGGGCGACCTGGTGCGCATCGAAGAGTGCCGCCCGATGAGCCGGCTGAAGCGATGGATGCTGGTCGAGGTGCTCACCGAGCGCGCCGTCGCGGATGTCGCGCCTGAGAGCTTGGACGCCTCTCTGGTGCAGGAGATGCAGCGCAGCGCGTCGCACGCGCAAGACGCTGGCACTTCCACGGCAGGCGCTGCTGCTGAAGGGGATCAGGCCAGCTCATGATCCAGCAGGAATCGCGGCTGAAGGTCGCGGACAACTCGGGCGCGCGGGAGATCCTGTGCATCCGCGTCCTGGGTGGCACGCGCCGCCGGTACGCCGGTGTCGGCGACCTCATCGTCGCGACCGTGAAGGAAGCGCAGCCGAACGGCAACGTGAAGGCGGGCGACGTGGTGCGCGCGGTGATCGTGCGCACCTCGACGCCGGTGCAGCGCGCCGACGGTTCGGTGATCCGGTTCGACGAGAACGCCGCAGTGCTGGTCAACGACAAAGAGGGCAACCCGAGAGGGACACGCATCTTCGGCCCGGTCGCGCGCGAGCTGCGCGACCGCCGTTTCATGCGCATCATCTCGCTGGCGCCGGAGGTGCTTTAGTGGCGGCGAAGATTCGCCGGAACGACCAGGTGCAGGTGCTCACTGGCAAGGACCGCGGTCGCCGCGGCCCGGTGCGCCAGATGGTCACCGACAAGGACCGCGCGGTCGTCACCGGCATCAACATGATGAAGCGGCACCGCCGCAGCACGAACCCACAGCAGCCGGGCGGCATCATCGACCTCGAGGCGCCGATCGCGATCTCGAACCTGGCGGTGGTGTGCAAGTCGTGCGACAAGCCGGCACGCGTGGGCTTCCGCCTGCTCGAGGACGGCCGCAAGGTGCGCTACTGCAAGCACTGCAACGAGGCGATTGACTAATGGCCGCGACCGCAACCGACATCCCTCGTCTCCAGGCGCGCTACCGCGAAAACGCAGCGCAGGTCCTGATGACGGAGTTTGGCTACAGCAACGTCATGGAGATCCCGCGAGTCACGAAGGTCGCCGTCAACATCGGCCTGGGTGAGGCTCTGGAGAACGCGAACGCCATCGAGTCGGCGACGAAGGACCTGCTGGCCATCACCGGTCAGCGCCCCTACGTGCGCCGCGCGAAGAAGGCTATTTCGAACTTCAAGCTGCGCGAGAACAACCCGATCGGCCTGTCGCTCACGTTGCGCGGCGACCGCATGTGGGAGTTCCTGGACCGTCTGATCAACGCCGCCCTGCCGCGCACCCGTGACTTCCACGGCGTGACGGCGGACGCGTTCGACGGGCGCGGGAACTACTCGCTCGGCCTGACCGAGCAGGTGATCTTCCCGGAGCTCAGCTTCGATCAGGTCGACCGCGTGCGCGGCATGCAGATCAACGTGGTCACGACCGCGAAGACCGACGCTGAAGGACGACGGCTGCTCGAGCTTCTCGGCATGCCGTTCGTGAAGAAGCAGTAAGGACCCGCGATGGCGAAGGAATCCAAGCTGGTCAAGAACGCGGAGCGCGCGCGCCTGAACAAGGTGCACGAGAAGCGCCGCGCTGACCTCGTCGCGGTGATCAAGAACGGCTCCGCCACGGCGGAGGCGAAGGATGAGGCGTACAAGCGCCTCTACAAGATGCCGCGCGACGCGAGCAGCACGCGGTTCCGCAACCGCTGCCAGCTCACCGGTCGTCCGCGCGGCTATATGCGAGGCTTCGGTGTCTCGCGCATCGTGTTCAGAGAACTGGCGAACCAGGGAATGCTCCCTGGCGTCAAGAAGGCTTCGTGGTAGCCGGTCGCGCTCGGTAGGCGACTAGGAACCCACGAAGGAAGGCAGGCGACGCATGACGACGTCCGACCCGCTGGCAGACATGTTCACCCGTATCCGCAACGCTGCGGCTGCGCGACACGACGACGTCCGGATTCCGGCATCGAACGTGAAGCGCGCCGTCGCGGAAGTCCTCAAGCAAGAGGGCTTTGTGAAGAACGTGGTGGTGTCTGACGAGGGCGCACGAACGATCCTCAAGGTAGACCTCACGTACGGCGACGACCGCAAGTCGTTGCTGACGGGCATCCGACGCGTCTCGCGCCCGGGGCTTCGGGTCTACGTCAATCAGCGCGAAATCCCTCGGGTCTTTGGTGGCCTGGGAGTCGCGATCATGAGCACGTCGCAGGGCGTC
>CAMDAY010000121.1 GCA_945888895.1 Dehalococcoides mccartyi
ACGGCGTGGGTACAGCCCGCCTCGACCATCTCGGCGAGCATCCGCTGCACAAACGGCGCCTCCTGCGAGGTCAGCCGCGTCGGATTCGGGATCACGCGGCCAGCGATACGCGACTCGATCGTCGTCAGCAGCCCGGCGGTGATCCCGCAGGCCTCGAGCGCCGCGAGGATTAGAAACGAGGTGGTCGACTTGCCGTCGGTGCCGGTCACGCCGATCACCGTCAGCGACTGCGCCGGGTACCCCTCGTGCGCCGCGCTGATCGTGGCGAGCGTGATGCGCGAGTTCGGCACCTCGACGACCGGGACGCCGAGCGCGCCCCACTCGTCGGGGTCGCCCGTATGCCCCGTCTGCGCGACGAGTGCGACCGCGCCGCGCTGCACCGCCTGCGCGGCGTACGCGTGCCCGTCCGCCTGCCCGCCGAGGACGCAGACAAACACATCACCCGCCTCGACGTCGCGGGAGTCGAAGCGGATCGCGCGCGCCTCCGGCAGCCCGTCGCGAGACACCCCGTCGGGGAGCCCCTCGCGCCAGTCGCCACGTGCCTTCGGTGGTTCGGTCGAGGTGGAGTCGGTCGTCATGTGCAGCCATCGTAGAGCCGTCGAGGCATGCGGTCGCTCCTCGACGGGTTCGAGGCTTGCCCAGACCCGCTGTAGAATCTACCGTGCGCCGACGACCTGGGGCACCCGCCGCATACGGCAACAACAGACACGAGGGACTGACGTGATCAAGCTCGACGACGACATGAAGACGGCCATCAACAACGCGTTCACGGACGGCGTGCCGATCGTGTGGGCCACGGCCGGTGCGGACGGTCAGCCCTCGCTGGGATTCTTCGGGACGACCCAGGCGTTCGGCGATGACAAGATCGCCGTCTGGATGCGCACCCCCGACCGGGGCTTCCTGAAGCGCATCGCGGAGAATCCCCAGGCGACGATGCAGTACCGCAACCCGGCCACCCGCACCGCATTCCAGATCCACGGCGAGGCCAGGGTCGCCAACGACAAAGCGATCGACAAGCAGGTCTACGACAACTCCGCCGAGGCCGAGCGCGCCAGCGACCCGGAGATGAAAGGGCTCGCCGTGATCATGGACATCACCCGCATCATCCAGCGCGGTGCCGTCATCCAGTCCCGCGACTAGCGACTGGCCGAGGCAGCACGAAACGAGGGGGCACCACCCCCTCGTTCTGTGTCTGGACTCGACAGGTTGGGCAGCCAGGGGGCCTGTAAGCCGAATTCTGTACCGCAGTCTCGTGCCCACGAGGCTGCGGCGACGGTCATCCATCTAGGACGGCAGTTACCCACCGCCTCCAGCGATCTACCCGGGAACGGGGCCGGACACCCCTCGCGTTCCCCTATTTGACCTTGCTCCGAGTGGGGTTTTCCCGGCCGCCGCATCACTGCGACGCCGGTGCGCTCTTACCGCACCATTTCGCCCTTACCGCGACCTCGTCTTGCGACGAAGCCTCGGCGGTATGTTTCTGTGGCACTCTCCGTCGGCTCACGCCGCCCGGCCGTTAGCCGGCACTCTGTCCGGTGGAGTTCGGACTTTCCTCCCGCCCCTCCCGAAGGAGGTGCCGGCGACCGTCCAGCCCCCTGACCACCCTCATCTTACGTGCGCCACCCGGCTGAAGCGCGAGCGTGGGCGTCGAGGCGTGCCTCGACGGTGGGCCGGAGCGTTGGCACAACTCGAACCCACCGAGGGTGCAACCGCGGAGCGGCCCACCCCTTGCCCCCGCCCTGCGCGGGCGGGGGATGAAATGCGAGGGGCTGCGCCCCTTCGCACTCCCCGATCAGCAGCCAGACGAGTCGCCAACCTCGAACCATCTGGCCCCTTGCCTGCGCAGCGGGAGAGGGCGGGGGGTGATGGCGCACCACCTGCCGTGCGCACCCCGACCTGTCGATGTGGAATCGACCCCACTGTTCCGCCCTCTCTCCCCGTTTGGGGAGAGGGCTGGGGTGAGGGCCTCCGGCCTCCGGCCTACCGCCGAGCCACCCGTACCGCGTCGTCCGTGACGACGATCTCCGCGACGGCGTGGTGGAGCAGCGACCGACGCTCCTCGAAGGGGAGGTCGTCCCACGCGGCGACGAGGCGGGCGCGGGCGTCCTCGGGCGGGACCGGGGTGCTGGGGGCGAGTGACGCCTCGGCCTCCATGCTGAGCTGCTCGAGGACGATCGGCGCCGCGCGGCGCACGAGGTCGGCGTCGGTCCACTGTCCCGTTGCGCGGCGCTCCAGCATGTGGTCGAGCGTCCGGTCGAGGGCGGCGCGACGCGCCTCGTGGCCGGTCTCGCGACGGGGTCGCGTGCTCTTCGGAGCCGCCGCACTCGAGCGCGAGAGGGCTTCGATCACCTCCGCTTCGAGGGCCTCGGCGCGGCGGGTGTGGTAGGCGCAGCGGCCCTCGTTCGTCGCGGCCTGGCAGCGGTAGTAGGCGTACTCGACGACCTCGGTGCCCTCGCCGGGGCGGCGCGCGCCGATCATCGGACCGCCGCAGTAACCGCAGCGCACGAGGCCGGACAGCAGATACTCGCGCCGCTCCTGTGTCGCGGGGGCGGTGCGTTTGCTCGTCATGCGCCGGATCACCTCGGCGTGCTGTGCCGTCGTCACCAGCGACTGGTGCGCCCGCGTGACCGTGACGCCGAGGCGGCGGTAGAGGCCGGTATACACGGCGTTGCGCAGCACGTTGCGGACCGCGCCCGCCGTCCACGGCCGGCCGGTGCCGGTCACGATACCCTCGTCGTTGAGCTGCCGGGCGATGCGACGGATGCCCTCGTTCTGCTCGAGGTAGAGCGCGAAGATGCGCTTCACCGTGGCCGCCTCGCGCGGGTCGGGGACGAGCTGGCGGTCCGCGACGACATAGCCATACGGCGCGCGTCCGAGCACCTCGCCACGCAGCGCGCGGCGGCGCATGCCCTCGCGGGCGCGCTCCCGGCGGCGCTCGTCAGATCCTCGCTGGTCCCACGCGGCGACGAGGGCTGGCCCCGGCGCGCTGCCATCGGCCAGACGGACCGAGACACGGAGGGCGGCGAGCTGGAGGATGCGGCGGGCCCGATCGCGCACCCGGTCGCCGAAGACGGCCGCGGTAGCGGCGATGACCTCAGTGCCCGGCGGCTGTGCTCGGAGCCCGTTCACCATCTCCAGGAAGGCGCTGCTCGACTCGGGGTCGGGCTCCTCGAACGTCGCGAGAAGTACGAGGTGCTCGCCTCTACTGGCGGCCTCAACGGTGAGCCGCTGGACCGCGAGGTCGAGCGGCGGCTCGCCCGTGAGCGCCCGCAGGTACGAGACGGCAGTGCGTTCGGCTCGATCGGCGGTCATGCAGAGCAGGATACCCGAGGCGTCTTCGAACCTTCGTTTCGCACGACGCGGCGAGGGATTCGCGGCGGATCCGGCATCGGCGAGTTGTACGATGGATGCATCCCACGCTCGGAGACCCCCGTGCTGATCAACGTCTCGACCCTGCTGCTGGAGCCAGTCGGTCACGCGCGCCGCTACGCGGTCGAACGCGAGGCCGTTGCCGTCCCGGAGGCGGCGTTCGTCCAGGAGATCAGCGGCTCGGTGCGCCTCATCCGCAGCGAACGAGGCGTGCTGGTAACGGCGGAGTTCGAGCTGCTGCCGGTCAGCGTCCCGTGCGGGCGCTGCCTGGAGATGTTCGAAACGCCCGTCTCGGTCGAGTTCGACGAGGAGTACGTCTTCGACCTCGACCCCCTGACGGGCAAGCGGGTCGAGGTGGACGTGGACGAGTTCCGCATCGACAATCAGCGGCACCTCGACCTCAGCGAGGCTGTCAGGCAATATGAGGAGTCCGCTCTGCCAATCCAGCCGCTCTGTCGGTCGGATTGCCGGGGTCTCTGCCCGCACTGCGGGAGTAACCTGAACGACGGGCCATGCGGCTGTGCCGCGGCCGCTGGTGATGATCGCTGGAGCGCGCTCGCTCGCCTGCAGGAGCGGCTCGGCACGGAGGATGGCGATGGCGCTCCCGAAGCGTAGGACCCCGACCGCGAAGCAGGGCTCGCGCCGCAGCCACCACCGGGTGCTCGTGCCGAACCTCGTTAAGGACCCGGCGACCGGTGGGTTAAAGGTCAACCACACCGCTGGCGGCGCGCGCGACCACAAGGGTCGCGTCATCGACCGCACCTAGCCGCCTCTCTTCCGATGACCGACCTCTCGTTCCTCTCCCGCCTTCCCGTGGCGGCTGATACCGCGTGGCTGTTCCCGGGACAGGGGGCGCAGGCAGTCGGCATGGGCCGCGACCTCGCCGAGCAGATCCCCGCCGCGCGCGCCATCTTCGACGCCGCCGACGAGGCGCTCGGCATCTCGCTGTCCTCGATCTGCTTCGATGGGCCCGAGGCCGACCTGACCCAGACCGTGAACACACAGCCCGCGCTCGTCGTGCACGCCATCGCCGCTCTCGCGGCGGCCGTCGACGCCGGGACGATCACGCACCGCCCCGCATTCGTCGCAGGCCACTCGCTCGGCGAGTACGCCGCGCTGATCGCAGTGAACGCCGTGCCGTTCGAGGCCGGTGTGCGCCTCGTGCGCGAGCGCGGCCGTCTGATGCAGATCGCCTGCGACGCGCAGCCCGGCACGATGGCCGCCGTCCTCGGCATGGAGCCGGATGCGGTGCGCGCGATCTGCGCCGAGCACGGCACCTCGCTCTGCAACATCAACGCGCCGGGCAACATCACCATCGGCGGCACCACGGAGGCCGTCGCGGCTGCCTCGGCGGCGGCGGTGGCGGCCGGCGGCAAGGTGATCGCGCTGACCGTGTCGGGCGCGTTCCACACCCCTCTGATGCAGAGCGCCGCCGATGGCATGCGCGCCGTGCTCGCGAACGCCGCGTTTGCGGATCCCACGTCACCGGTGATCTCGAACGTCACGACCAGGCAACTGACGAGCGGCGCGTCATTCGCCGCCGAGCTCACCGACCAGATCACCAGCCCGGTGCTGTGGGCGGACTCCGTGCGCGCAATGCACAACGCCGGCGTGACCAAGGTGATCGAGTTCGGCCCCGGTCGGGCCCTGAGCGGCATGGTGAAGCGCATCGAGCGCTCCATGGAGACGCGCAACATCGGCACCGTCGAGGAGGCGCGCGCATGAGTGCCGGGCCGCTGGACGGCAAGACCGCGCTGATCACCGGCGCCGCACGCGGCATTGGCCGCGCGATTGCGCTCGACCTCGGCCGCCTCGGTGCCAACGTCTTCATCACCTACCGCGGCAGCGAGGCGCAGGCGAACGGCGTGGCGGACGAGGTCCGCGCGCTGGGCGCAGAATGCCGCGTGTCGCAGCTCGACGTGCGTTCGTCCGAGGACGTCGACCGAATCCTCGTCGAGGTGAAGGACGCGTTCGGCGGCGTGAACATCCTCGTGAACAACGCAGGCCTGACGGCCGACACGCTCGTTATGCGCATGTCCGAGCAGCAGTTCGACAACGTGATCGCGACGAACCTGCGCGGGACGTTCCTGATGTCCAAGGCCGTGCTGCGCGACATGCTGCGCGCGCGCTGGGGCCGGATCATCAACATCACCTCGGTCGTCGGCGTCGCCGGCAACCCCGGACAGGCGAACTACGCCGCGTCGAAGGCGGGGATCATCGGCTTCACGAAGTCGCTGGCGCTCGAGGTTGCCTCGCGCGGCATCACGGTGAACGCGATCGCGCCGGGCTTCGTGCTCACCGAGATGACCTCCGGCCTGACCGACGAGCAGAAGGAGTTCATCCTGTCGCGCATCCCCCTCGGCCGGTACGCCGAGGCCGAGGAGATCTCGCCGATCGTCGCGTTCCTCGCGGGCGACGGCGCGGCATACATCACGGGCCAGACGTACAACGTCGATGGCGGCCTGGTGACGGCGTAACCGACCATGCCACCAGCCATGACCAGCCAATCACGCCGCCGCTCCCGCATCGCCGCCTTCCAGGTGCTGTTCGAGGCCGACATCACCGGCCGCCTGGTGCCGGAGGTTCTCAACCGCCACCTGTCGGAGTCGACGCTGACACCGGAGGCGCGCCAGTTCACCAAAGATTTGGTATACGGCGTCGGCCGGTACCTTGAGGATATCGACGACACGATCCGGCACTACGCGTCGGCCTTCCCACTGGAAGACATGGCCGCAGTCGACCGAAACGTGCTTCGCCTTGCAATCTACGAAGTGCTCTTCGATACTGGCCCGGCTCCGCTACGCGTAGCCATCAACGAAGCGGTCGAGATTGCCAAGGGCTACGGATCAGAATCGTCCGGGCGCTTCGTCAATGGAGTGCTTGGAGCGGTGGCCCTGGAGGCCGCCGACCGTCGCGAGTCGCCCGAACCCGAAGACGGCCCAACGTCTGCAGACTGAGAGGATTCATCCGTGGCATCTACCTTTGAGCGCGTCCGTTCCCTGATCACCGAGCAGCTCGGGGTCGAAGAGGACGAAGTGACGATGAACGCCTCGTTCGTCGACGACCTGAACGCAGACTCGCTCGACCTCGTCGAGCTCATCATGTCGATCGAGGAGGAATTCTCGAAGGACGGCAAGCAGCTCGAGATCTCGGACGACGACGCAGAGAAGATCCGCACCGTGCAGGACGCGATCGACTACCTCCGCGACAACGGCATCGAGGACTAGACGAACCAGCACCGGGCAGACGCACCGCGGGCGAGCCTCCCCGCTCGCTCCGCCATGCGAATGCTGTCGGTGCTTACCTCCGCATCTACTGAGCGCCCCGGAGGTCTGCACGGCCGTCCGGGGCGTATCATTTGCTGATATGGAACTCCTCGGCGTCGGCATTCCCGAAC
>CAMDAY010000122.1 GCA_945888895.1 Dehalococcoides mccartyi
CGGTGTGGGTCAACCCGATGATCCCCGGCCTGACGAGCTGCGCGCCGGTCGTATTCGCGGAGTCGCTGACGCCTCCCGCGGGCGGCAAGGGCACCGTCGTGTCGGCGCCGAACTTCGGTGCGGGATCCTCGGCGCTCGTGATCTTCAACGGCGGCACTGTCGCCGCGCTCGAGGCGGCCGTGCTCGCGGCTGGCGGCTCCGGCGTGTGGGTGCAGGATGCGAGCGGCACGTTCCAGTTGCTCATCGGCAACGGGCCGATGTTCCTCAGTGACGCGTTCTCGGCGAAGTTCCCGGGCGGATTCACCGGCCTCCTCAGCGTGACCGTGACGAAGCGCTAGTCCGCTCGCCCTCGACGTCGCACAAGAAGAGACCCCGGTCACCCGGGGTCTCTTCTTGTGCGACTGTCGTTGACTTGTTCGAGGTGCCTAGCGCGATCCTCGGAGGCGCGGGTCGAGGACGTCGCGCAGGGCGTCGCCGAACATGTTGAACGCGTAGACAGCCAGCGCGATTGCGAGGCCGGGGAAGACAGCGAGGTACGGCGCGCTGGTCATGTGCGACTGGGCGTCGTTCAGCATCCGGCCCCACGAGGGGAACGGCGGCGGTGTGCCGAAGCCGAGGAACGACAGCGACGACTCCAGCAGGATCGCCCCGCCCACCTGCACCGTCATGCTGATGATGATCACCGGCACCACATTGGGCAGCACGTGCTGCAACCAGATGCGCAGATCGGTCGCGCCGAGTGATCGAGCCGCCTCGATGTACGCCTCGGAGGAGATGGCCATCGTCGCTCCGCGGACCAGGCGCGATGCGCCCGCGGAGAACAGTAATCCCATCGTGAAGATGAGCGTGACCCGGCTCGCTCCGAAGATCGCGACCACGAAGATCACGAAGATCAGACCGGGGAACGCCTGCCAGATGTCCACGACGCGTTGGACGATGACATCGAACAGGCCCGCCTTGTACCCGGAGATGATCCCGATCG
Source organism: Dehalococcoides mccartyi (assembly GCA_945888895.1). GTDB lineage: Bacteria > Chloroflexota > Dehalococcoidia > UBA2979 > UBA2979 > SHYQ01. Next base: position 983 of record CAMDAY010000122.1, read on the forward strand.
TCGTCGCGATCAGTCCGGAGACGATGACGGTTCCGAAGCCGATCAGGACCGACGTGTTCGCGCCGTAGATCAGGCGGCTGAACTGATCGCGTCCCTGTGCATCGGTGCCGGCCGGGTAGGTCAGCGACGGTGAGATCAGACGGTTCGGGATATCGATGTCGTCGTACGAGTATGGCGCGAGCCATTGCCCAAAGAGCGCGACGAACACCATCACGAGAATCACGACAAAGCTGAACGCGCCGAGCGGCTTGGTCCGCGCGAACTTCCGCACGGTGCCCACCCACGTGGACGATGGGGGGATGACATCGAAGGTCTGGAGGGTGATCGGTTGGCTATCGGCCACTGTAGCGAATCCTTGGGTCGATCAACGAATAGGACAGGTCCACGATCAGATTCGACATGATCACGGCGAACGCCGAGAGCAGGACGACCCCCTGAACGACCGGGTAGTCGCGCATCTGAATGGAGTAGAACAGGTAACTGCCCATGCCGGGGATGCTGAAGATGCTCTCGAGGATCACCGTGCCGCCGATCAGGTTCGGCACCTGCAGGCCGATGACCGTCACGACGGGGATCATCGCGTTCCGCGCGGCGTGGCGCCGCAGTACGAGGCGCTCCGCCAGGCCTTTGGCGCGGGCGGTCCGCACGTAGTCCTGTCGCAGCACCTCGAGCATCGTTGAGCGCGTGAGACGCATCACGATCGCGCCCAGCGAGCCGCTGAGGATGATCGCGGGGACCCAGAGCGTCTGGAACGACGAGATCGGATCTACCCAGAGGGGCTGGTAGCGGATCGGCGGTGTCCAGCGGAACAGGATGAATCCGTACGTGATCGTCAGGAGCGCGAGCCAGAAGTGCGGGATGGCGAGCAACGTGATCGAGATGCTGCGCGCCACGTAATCCGTGCGGGTGTCCTGCTTCACGGAAGCGAGCACACCCACTGGGATCCCGATAGCCAGGCCGATGATCATTGCCATCAGTCCGAGCTGGAAGGTGGCGGGCAGGCGCTGGACGACCTCGCCACCCACGGAGCGCCCACTGATGATCGAGGTGCCGAGGTCACCTCGCGCGATGTCGCCCATCCAAGTGATGTACTGCTGCGGGATCGATCGGTCCAAGGAGTAGTACTTCAGCAGCGCTTGCCGGAATTCCGGGCTGGCGGCGCCAAAGTCCCCAGCGATCTGGTCGATCACGTCGCCCGGTAAGAACCGGACGGCCATGAAGATGACCATCGTCACCCCGATCAGGGTGGGGATCACCAGCAACGAGCGGCGAATTGCGTACTTCGTCATCTTGTTCGCCGGTTGAACACGAACGAGTCGGTCGCGATACGCAAACGACTCCTCCGTGCCAACCAGTGCATCCTCTCGCACATGACTCGTGGGGGGCGGGTTCGCGCTAGGCCCTCCACCACCACGGGATCTGCTCCACGCTGGCGGCGTGGCCCTGCGATCGGTACTCGGCGACGCCGCGCATGTTGGGCTGTGCGCCCTGGTACGACGGGGCCTGTGGGATCGGGACGTAGTACATCGTCTTCGTCGCCAGCTCCTGCATGTCCTTCATGAGCTTCTGTCGTTCCGCGACGCTGGCCGCTTCGGAGTAGGTCTTGATCAGCTTGTTCAGGTCCGCGTCGTCGATGCCGCTGACGTTGCGCGGCAGGCCCGGCGTGAACGGGGCCTCCACGAAGTTGCCGGTCTCGCCCAGGGTGTAGCTGATCAGCGCCGCACCCTTGAACTTGCCGACGAACGTCTGCGGGATGAAGACGGACGAGTAGTCGTCCAGGACCGTCTTGAAGTCGATCTTGATGTCCTTGAGCATCTGGGAGATCAACTCGCCGTGGACCTGGTATGGGCGGGCGTACCCGCGCGTCCAGTGCCATTCCATGGAGAACCCGTTCGCGAAGCCAGCGGCCGCCAGCAACTTGGTCGCCTCCGCGATGTTCTTCTTGAAGGCGGCCGCGTTGTCGGCAGACATGTCCTTTTTCGGGTCGAGCCAGTAGCCCTCGTGGCTGTGTGGGATGAACGTGTCCCAGTGGTACGTCGGCGTGATGCCGAGCTTCTTCAACTCCGGCAGGTCGAACGCCGCGTCCAGCATCTGGTCGCGGTCGATCGCCATCGAGATCGCGCGGCGGACGCGGACATCCTTCACCGGGCCGGTCGCCAGGTCTTCCTTCGAGAACACGATGTAGCGGGTGTTGCCCACCGGGTTCTCAATGACCTGCACGCCCTTGATGGCCGCTTGCGCGCGCTGGATGTCCGCCGGTGACAGCGATGCGATCACATCGATGTTGCCGCCGAGGAACTGCGACAGCTGAGCCGCCTGGTCCTTGATGATGTTCTGTTCGAGCTTCTCGAAGTACGGCTTATCGGCGCCGAGGTGCCAGTCCGGGTTGCGCTTCCAGCTCCCCAGTGCGCCCGGCCGGTACTGCTCGAAGATGAACGGGCCTGTGCCGATCATCTTCTCCGCGGGGTTGAATGCCGTACCGGTTTCGACCGGCACGATCTGGCCGGACCGGGCGTCCGCGAGGACCGCGCCGGGGAAGGCGCCGTACTTTCGCTTCAGCTTGAATTCGATCGTGTTGGCGTCCGGCGTGTTGACCGCCTCGACGGCCTCAACCACACCGGCGTCCGGGCCGGGCTTCGAACCGGGCGCCTTGCCGATGAGGCGCTCGTACGAGTACTTCACGTCGGCGGAAGTCATCGCGCGGTTCAGCGGCGCGGTGAACTTCACCTTCGGGTTGAGCTTCACGACGTAGCGCGAGGGGTCCGGCACCTCGACGGAGGCCGCGGCGTCCATCTGGGTGTCGAAGTTGATCGCCGGGAGGCCGGGGCCAGCCTTGTAGGCGAGCAGCCGGCTGTAGACGACGCCCGAGAACGACTTGGAGTCGGCGCTCAGGTTGCCCATCGGGTCGATGGTCGGCGGGTCATTGAGACGCGCCATGCGGAACGTGCCGCCGCTCTTCGGCTTCTCAGCCGCGCTGGTGGCCTGCGGTGCCGGGGCGATGCCGCCGGACTTCGCGATGGTGGTCGTGGCCTGCGGGCTTCCGCCTCCGCCGCCGCAACCGATCAGTGCCGCACCCGCGAGGCCGATCCCCGTCGCCCCCATCGAGGTGAGCATGCGTCGGCGTGAGACCTGCCCTCGCGCCGCAGTCCAGTAACTCGACTCGCCCATGTCTACCCTCCAGTGTTCAGCCGCGTCATACACACATGTAACGCAGCATGTCAACATACGTAATACGGCGGCGTTGCCTCGCGCGGATGCGCGAGCCGCCTCGTCACCCGCCCAGGCGAGGTGGAAATTCTCGGGCCCACTCGTCGAGGCACCCGACCGTATCATCACGATCGTGTTGACAGATGGCCTACATTCGCACCGATGCGGCCCGAAACGACGGGCGGGATCGCGGTGTGCGCGGATGGCGAGGAGGCGGGGGAATGGGCGAGATCAACGGAGGTCGACTGGCGGCACGCCAGTTGAAGGCGTCGGGGATCGACACGATCTTCACGGTCGCCGCCGGCCCGATGGTGCAGGTGCTCATCGGCGCCGTCGAAGAAGGCATCAAGGTAGTGAACTGCCGCCACGACCTGAGCGCCGCCAACGCAGCCTCTGCGTGGGGCTGGGTGAACAAGAAGCCCGGCGTGGTGGTCCTCGGCTCCGGCCCCGGCACGACCAACGGCGTCACTGGCCTTTACGTGGCAACCGACAGCGCGATGCCGCTGGTGGTCTTCGGCGGATCGGTCGGCACCGGCTCCGGCGGCCTCGGCGCGTTCCAGGAGACGGACCAAGTGCGCTTTGCGGCGCCCGGCTCGAAGTGGGCGTCGCGCATCGGCAGCATCCGCCAGATGCCGGACATGATTCACCTCGCGCTCGGCAAGGCGATCAGCGGCCGTCCCGGCGGCGTGTACCTCGACTTCCCCGGCAACATCGTCTCCGAGATGGTCGACGAGGACTCCATCCCGCTGCGCACCATGCTGCCGCAGGTGAGCGTGCCATACCCCGATCCCCGCGCCGTTGAGCAGATCGCCGACATGCTGGCGAACGCCGAGCACCCGCTGGTGCTGATCGGCAAGGGAGCCGCGTGGGCTGACGCGGGCGAGCCGCTGCGCCGCCTCGTCGATCGCGGCATCCCGTTCGTCGCCTCGCCGATGGGGCGCGGCACAATCCCGGACGACCACGACATGTCGATGGCCGCCGCGCGGAACAACGCGATCCGCGGCGCGGATGCCGTACTGATGGTCGGTGCGAAGTTCAACTGGATGTTCCAGCAGGGCATGAACCTCGCGAAGGGCGTACGCATCGCGCAGATCGATATCGAGCCGGAGGAGATGTACTCGATCGCCGATGTCGAGATCGGCCTCTTCGCCGACTGCGCCGTCGCCGTCGACCAGATCGACAAGGCACTCGTCAGCCGCACGCTGCGGTCCGCCTCGAACGACTGGGTGTCGCAGCTCCAGGAGACCGTGCTCAAGAACAGCGCGTCGCTCGAAGAGGAGATGACGTCCGACTCCATTCCGATCAACCACCACCGCCTCGTAGCCGACGTACGCGACGTCGTCGACCGCGATGCGTACGTGGTCGAGGAGGGCGAGGTGACGATGGGGATCATGCGGCAGCTGATGCCCGCGTTCCTCGCACGTCACCGGCTCGGCGCGGGCAGCACGGGCTGCATGGGTGTCGGCTTCCCGTACGCGGTGGGCGCCAAGCTGGCGAATCCGGACAAGCAGGTCGTCGCCGTTCTCGGTGACTACGCCTTCGGATCGGCGGCGATGGAGATCGAGACGTGCGCGCGCCTCGGCATCAACGTCGTCGTCGTCATCTCGAACAACGCGGGCATCTCCGCACACACGATGCAGGCGCGCTTCCCCGCGGATGCACCGCCGGTCGGCGCGATGATCCCGGCGGACTACGAAAAGATGGCGGAGATGGTGGGCGCGTACTCCGAACGGGTCACCGACCCGGCGGAGCTGCAGCCGGCGCTGAAGCGCGCCTTCGCGGCGAACAGCGTCGCGATCATCAACGTCATCACCGACCCGGACGCCGGCAAGGGCCGGCGCACGCCACGCACGATGTACATCTAGCGATCGCGTCGGGGTGCCCGCCTCGACGCTCGGTTGCCGGTGGAGGGGGTTTCACATGGCAGGTGCACTGGACGGCATTCGCGTCCTTGACCTCACGGTCTACCAGCAGGGCCCACACGGGGCGGCAATGCTCGCCGACCTCGGCGCCGACGTGATCAAGATCGAGCCGCCCGACACCGGTGACCTCGGTCGGGTGAACGGCGACGCGTACTTCAACTACCTGAACCGCGGGAAGCGGGGCATCGCGCTCGACCTGAAGAACGAGGCCGGCAAAGAGGTGTTCCTGCGCCTCGCGGACACGGCCGACATCTTCCACAACAACCTGCGCCCGGGTGTCATCGACCGCCTCGGTCTGACGTACCCGGTGCTGAGCGCGCGCAACCCGCGCATCATCGTGAACAACGCCACGGGCTGGGGCCACCTCGGCCCCGACGCCGAGGCGCAGCTCGGGTCGTTCGACGGCCTCGCGCAGGCTCGCGGTGGTCTGCAGTCGGTGAACGTGACGCTCGAGGCGCCGCAGCACGGCGTGCCGGTGCCCCTGGCCGACCAGGTTGGCGGGATGATCTCGGCATACGGGATGCTCGCGGCGCT
>CAMDAY010000123.1 GCA_945888895.1 Dehalococcoides mccartyi
CCAGGAGCAACATGTAGTTGCCACTCGGATTAATCGAGGCGGCGTAGCAGCGTGGCGTGCGGATCGCGCTCGTCTCCGCGATGCCGGCCGCCAACGTCCGGTAGAACGACACCTCGCGCTCGTACCAGCGCTGGAACGACGCGACGCCACGCGCTCCCGGACGATCCACCGGGAACTTGGCCACCACGGATCGAGGCGCTTGGACCGCGCTTCCCACGTACTTGATCAACACCCGGTAGGTCTCACCGTTCACACCGCCGAGGTCGCCGATCGCCTCGATGGTCGTGCTCGCGATAGCAGCGGCGCCCGCCGCGTGGGTCAAGACGCCCGCCTCGCGCAGCGCTCCGGTGAGCCACTCCACGGTGATCCCCTGCGGAGCTCGCGGGAAGGAACGCATCGCGGTCACGACGGGAGCAATGCCTCGATGCGCTCGGCGGCGTCGAGGAACTCCTCGTCCCGTCCGAAGCGTCCGGCGAGCTGCAGCCCAACCGGCAGCCCGTCGACCGTACCGGCGGGGATGGTGATGTCCGGCACGCCGGCGTGCGTCCACGGCACGCACATCACGGGGTCACCGGTCGAGGTCAGCCCGAGCGGCGCCGGGCCGAGGGCCGGCATGCTCGCCCACACGTCGATGCCATGGCGCTCTGACGCCGCATCGATCCGGGTTCGCAGCTCGAGGCGGCTCTCGAAGGCCTCCGCGCGTGCCTCGGGCGTCACGTGCTGCGCCGCGTCGAAGAGCGCCGCGCTCGCAGCGCGGAACATCGAGCCCCAGCGCAGGAAGCGCTCGGCGTGCGTGTCACCGAACTCCGCCGTCGCGATCGCACGGTGCCGCGCGTTGATGCCCGCGATGTCCTCGAGGAACCGCACGCGCCGCACCGTCAGGCCGCGCGCCTCCAGCGCCGCGATCGTCGCCTCGAACGAGGCGAGGGCGGCAGGCTGCAGCTGCTCAAGGTACGGGCCGACGGGCACGCCGACCACGGGCGGGGCGTTCGGTGCCTCAACGTCCCGCCAGTCCTCATACATCACGCTCGCGACGAGGCGCGCGCCGGCGACATCGTGCGTGAACCAGCCGACGTGGTCGACGGAGCGCGAGTACGCCACCGCGCCGTCGGTCGGCACCCGGTCGTACGAGCCTTTGTAGCCGACGACGCCGACGTACGCGGCGGGACGCAGCACCGACCCGACCGTCTGCGACCCGATCGCCAGCGGCACGTACCCGCTGGCCACGGAGGCCCCCGACCCGCTGCTCGACCCGCCGGGCGTGTTCAGCGCGTTGTGCGGGTTCGTCGTGGCACCGGGGTCGAAGTACGCGAACTCGGTGGAGACGGTCTTACCGAGGACGATCGCTCCTGCCTCGATCAGGCGGGTGACGGCAGGGCCCTGCGGCATCACCCATTCCTCGGGCGGGATTGCGGAGCCGGCGCGGGTCGGGAGGCCGTCGACCGCGAAGATGTCCTTCACACCGACGAGGACGCCGTACAGCGGTGGTTTCGGCGTGCCCTCGGGGTAGCGCGCAATGAGCGCGTCGGCCGCAGCGTGGACGCGCTCGCGGCGATCCGGTTCGGGGAGGAAGCCGCGTACGCGCGCATCGAACCGATCGAGGCGGTCGAGTGCGGCGTCGATCTGCGCGTGGACATCGACGATGCCCTCGCGCAGGGCGGCGGCGCGGCTGGCGAGCGGGATCGCGGAGAGAGGCGAGGTGGAGTGTGTCGTCATGCCGGGTATCTTAGCGGACGCCGCTCTCTTACCGGGCTCGACGCGCGGGAAGCCCGCGCCGCCCGCACAGGCGCCGCGGGCTTCCGGGGGACTACGCGGCGGAGCGTTCCTCGATGTAGCGGACGCAGTCGCCGGACTCGAGTGCGGGAGCGTAGTAGAAGCCCTGCACCATGTCGCAGTTCGCGGCGCGCAGCGCGACCAACTGCGCCTCCGTCTCCACGCCCTCGGCGATGACCAACAGCCCGAGGGCGTGCCCCAGCGCGATGACCGCCTCGACGATCGCGAGCGCGTTGCCCGGCTCGGTGATCCCGGAGACGAAGTAGCGGTCCACCTTCAGCGTGTGCACCGGGAAGTCCCTGAGCCGGACGAGCCAGGACTCGCCCACGCCGAAGTCGTCGATTGCCGTCGTCACGCCGAGTGCCTGCAACTCGCCGAGGACCCCCAACACCGACTCCAGGTCGAGGATCGCGGCGGTCTCGGTCAGCTCCAGCTCGAGCGCGTGCGGGGGCAACCCGGTCTCCTCCAGGATCCCGCGCACCACCGCGCCGAAGTTCGGCACCAGGAGCTGGCGGGGGGACACGTTGACGGCAACGCGCACGGGCTGACCGCCGTCAGTGGACCAGCGCAGCACCGTCTCGCCGACACCGATGATCAGGCCGGTCTCCTCCAGGAGCGGGACGAACTCTGCGGGGGACACGAGGCCGCGGAGCGGGTGCCGCCAGCGCAGCAGCGCCTCGACGCCCAGCACGACGCCGGTCTCCGTGTCGAGCTGCGGCTGGTAGTACACCTCGAGCTGGTCGTGTTCGACGGCGGCGCGGAGGTCGCCCTCCAGCTCAAGGCGCAGACGGGCCGGATCGCTCGCTGATTCAGAGCCGATGACGTAGCCGTCGCGCCCCTGGTCCTTCGCCTGGTGCATGGCGGCGTCGGCGATGCGGATCAGCAGATCGGCATCGGCCTGTTCGCCGCCGACGACCGCGACGCCGATGCTCACCGACAACTTCATCTGGTGACCATCGTGCTCGAACGGCTCGCGGAACGCCGCCAGGACGCGCCGCGCAATGCCCTCGGCCGCCGCGCGCCCACCGAGGTCGGGAGCGAGCACCAGGAACTCGTCGCCGCCGAACCGCGCCATGACGTGCTGCGGCGGCACGTGCGAGGTGAGCCGCTCGGCCACGGTGCGCAGCAGCCGGTCGCCGCTCGTGTGGCCCAGCGTGTCGTTGATCAGCTTGAACCGGTCGAGGTCGAGCATGAGCACGGCGACGGATCGACCCTGGTATCGCGCGTCGATGAGTGCTCGCTGCACGTGGCGGTCGAAAAGGTCGCGGTTCGGGAGCCCCGTGAGACGGTCGTAATCTGCCATGCGACGGATCGTCTCGGAGGTGCGGCGAGACTCGGTGAGATCGTGCACCTCGATCAGCGTGCCGGTATCGCGCCCGTCCTCGCGGACGGGCGACAGCGTGATCTCGACATCGAGTGGGGTGCCGTTCGCCGCCTGGAGCTGCAGCTCGTACTGACGCGGCACGGCGTCTGACCACATCCGCGAGGCCATCAGCGCCGCGAACTGGTCGACGTAGCGACCGGGCACGACGTCGGCGACCGTGAGGGCGGACATCTCCAGCTCCGTGCGGCCGAGGAGCCGCCGAAGTGCGTCGTTCGAGAGCAGCACGTGGCCGTCGTTGGCGACGAGCATGATGCCGTTGCGTGCGGTGTTCAGCGCGGCGCGGAAGCGCTCCTCGCTCTCACGGAGGGCGCGCTCCGTCTCGACGCGGTCCTGTTGGTCACGCACCACGCCCCGGAGACCTCGCGGGTGCTCACGGCTGCCCATGCTCGTGAGGACCGTGGTGAGGTAGGTGCCGGTGCCGCTCGCGTGATGCCAGCGGGTGTTCCAGGTGATCATCGTCTGGCCATCGGGCGGCGGCCCGTCGAGGATCGGCACGGGGCCCTCGGCGAGGTCGCGGATCGACTGTCCGAGCAATGCGAACGAGTCGTAACCGAGCACGTGAATCGCACGTTCGCTTGCGAAGGTGATGACGCCCTCGAGGTTCGTTTCCAGGAGCAGATCGGGGGTGCACTGACTGATCGTTCCCATGCGCTGCCGCGTCTCGTTCGAGACCCGCTGCCAGCGGGAGCGGGCGACGAGAGCCGGCGCGAACCCGAGGAGCGCGTCGATGCCCATCCCGTTGCCGATCCACGTCGGTCCGTGGTGCGCCAGTAATGCGACGGTCCCGAATGGGATCGAGAACAGCAGCGGCCACCCGACGGTGTCGAGGAGCGATGGCCAACGTGATTGCCAGCGTGACTGGTCGATGGCGTACCTCTCCCCCTCGAGTGGGACTGCGGGATCATCGGTCGTAGCAGCGTCGCTCCGTAGCCGCGGCGTCCGTCGGCCTCGGTGGCTCCTTACGAGTGGGCGCGTACCATGCGCCGATGCGTGAGCCTCCATCGCCGTCCGATCCGTCGAGGCAACCCGCCGCTGGCGAGTTTCGGATGCGCTCGCTCTTCCTGACCGCGTTCCTTCCCACGCTCCTGGTCGCGATCGGGCAGGGCGCCGTGATCCTCGCGATGCCGCTCTACGCGAAGGGGCTTGGTGCCTCGGTCGCGACGATCGCGCTGATCGTCGCGGTGCGCGGCGTCGGAACCATGGTCTTCGACATCCCGGCGGGTGTGATCGTCGCGCGGTTCGGCGAGCGCCGGTCGATGCTCGGCGCCGCGGTTGCGCTGCTGGCGGTCGCGTTCGTGACCTCGCTGTCGGATTCGCCGTGGGTCTTCGCGGGCGTTTCGTTCGTGATGGGTGCCGCGTGGGCCGTGTTCAACCTGGCCCGCATGTCCTACGTCACCGAGCACGCACCGATGGCGTTCCGGGGCCGTGCGCTGTCGACGATCGGTGGCGTCGGGCGCGTCGGAAACCTCATCGGGCCCTTGCTCGCGGGCTACCTCGCGGTCTCGTTTGGTCTCGGGTCGGTGTTCTACCTCCAGGCGGTCCTCGGCGGCGCCGGGGCGCTCGTTCTCTTCTTCGTGGGGGGCGAGGACGTCGGGATGCAGCAGGCGCACGGCAGCAATGTGTACCAGCGCTTCTTCGGGATCCTGCGCGATCACCGCGTCGCGTTCGCCACCGGCGGCCTCGCGGCCGTGATGCTGCAGATCCTGCGCAACGGACGGCAGATCATCCTGCCGCTGTGGGGTGATGCGCTCGGCTTCGACCTCGCAACGATTGGTTGGGTCTACAGCGCGTCGAACCTCGTCGATTCGTTGATGTTCTACCCCGCGGGGTACGCGATGGACCGCTGGGGGCGGAAGTTCGTCGTGCTGTCTTCCCTCGGCCTGCTGTCGCTCGGGATGATCCTCGTGCCGGCTACCTACAGTCCGATCACCCTGGGCCTTGTCGGGCTGATCGCGGGTGTGGGGAACGGCATGGGCTCCGGGATCGTGCAGACCCTCGGCGCTGACTTCTCGCCCGTCGCTGGTCGAGGCGAGTTCCTCGGTGTCTGGAGGCTGTTCTCCGACCTTGGCGGCGCGGCGGGGCCCGCCGTGCTGGGCGCGATCGCCGGTGCGGCGACGCTCGGTACTGCCTCGGTCGCGACAGGCGGGATCGGCGTCGTCGGGATGCTGCTGATCTACCTCGCGATGCCGGAGCCGTTGCATCGCGACCGTCGTCAGCAAGGACGCTCGCGCGCCCCGTAGCCCAGCGCGCTAGTCCGAGGGCGTCCCGTACTCCGCGATCTGCGCGTCGATGATCGAGCGGTCGCCGGTGATAGCGATCGTCATCGCATACGTGCCTAGGTATTGCTCCGCGAGTCGCCGCACCTCGTCGGGCGTGACGGCACGCACCCGCTCCACGTATGACGCCGTGTAGGCCTCGTCGAGCCCGTGCAGGTCGAGGAACTCAAGGTGGTCGAGGATGCCGCCGGGCGTCGCCTGCCGGAGCATGAACGAGCCCGCGACATAATTCTGGATGCCCACAAGCTCCTCGAGGTCGGGGGCGTCGGCGCGCAGGCGCTCGGTCTCGGCGAACACTTCGCGAATGGCAGGGCCGGTGACGTTCGTCGTCACGTCCGCAACCTCGATCCAGTAGGCGTCGTGCGGGCGGCTCGTGATGTACGCGTGCGGCGAGTAGGTGTAGCCATTCGTCTCGCGGATGTTCATCGTGATGCGGCTGTGGAACGACCCGCCGAGGAGCGAGTTCGTGACCTCGAGCGGGACGTAGTCGGGGTGCGTCGGGTCCGGCACGCTGCGACCGAGGTACATCGTGGACTGTTCGGAGCCCGGACGGTCGATCAGCCGGATGCTGCGCGTCGTCACGGGGGACGGCGGGTTCGAGGTGGCCGGCGGGCCGCTCTCCCAGTCCTCGAACGCCCCGCGCCACGCGTCCATCGCCGCGGTCTCGTGAAAGACGCCACCGACGAGGAGCAACGCGCGCTGCGCGCCCGTCTCGGCCTGCCAGAACGCGCGGCTTGCGTTGGCATCGAAGCCATCGAACGCGGCGGGGTTGGGGATCACGCGCCCGTAGGGGTGGGTGTCGCCGTACAGCGCGTCGCGAAACGCGGCGAACGTCAGGTAGGAGGGCTGCGCGAGCGCCAGGTCGAGGCCACGTCGGAGGTCGTTGCGGAGGCGCTCCGCCTCGGACACCGGGAAGCGCGGGTGCCTCGCGACATCCGCGAGCAGCCCGATCGCCTCCGGGACGCGCTCGGCGAGCACCTCCGTGCGCAGCACGGTGGTGTGCTCATCGGCGTCGATCGTCAGACGACCGCCGAGGCCTGCCAGCGTGTCGGCGAACGTCGACGCGTCGAGGCTGGTCGTGCCCCCGCGCAGGTACTCGTGGGTGAAGCGGTCGAGCCACTTCTGACTCGCCGGGACGTCTGCCGAGCC
>CAMDAY010000124.1 GCA_945888895.1 Dehalococcoides mccartyi
GCGCACCGCTGCGAAGCCCGCTGCGAAGCGCACCGCTGCGAAGCCCGCTGCGAAGCGCACCGCTGCGAAGCCCGCTGCGAAGCGCACCGCTGCGAAGCCCGCTGCGAAGCGAGCTGCGAAGAAGGCCTAGTCCCGCCACTCGGTAGGACGGTGGAACGCCCCCGGGACATCCCGGGGGCGTTCTGCGTCTTGGGTTACGCGCCGTCGGCGGGGCCAAGGTCGCCCGTCCGGACGCTGGTGGTACCATGACGCGGCTCTGACTCGGCCAGCGAGGTCGACGCCGAGCCTCGACGGCGCACATCGTGCGACGACCGTTGAACACCGCGACCGGAACGACCGGAGCCCTCCGCTGCTGCAGCCACACCGCCACGACGACCTGCACCTCTACAACAGCCTCACGCGGATCATCGAGCCGTTCGAGTCGATCCGCGAGCGCGAGGTCTCCGTGTACGTCTGCGGCATCACGCCGTACGACGTCGGCCACCTCGGCCATGCGCTCGTCGCCGTCGCCTTCGACACGCTGCGCCGGTGGCTCGAGTTCAACGCGTACGAGGTCCACCACATCCAGAACATCACCGATGTCGACGACGACATGGTGCGGAAGTCGCGTGAGCTCGGCATCAGCATTGCCGAGCTGACCGACCGCAATCACGCGATCTATCTCCACGAGATGGATGCACTGAATGTGCAGCGCCCCGACGCCTACCCCCGCGTCTCCGAGACGATCCCCGAGATCATCGCGATGGTGACGAGCCTCATCGAGTGCGGCAACGCATACGAGGTGGAGGGCTATGTCTTCTTCGACGTGACGACCGCCCCGAAGTTCGGCGCCCTCGCGGGCCTCTCGCTCGAGCAGCTGCTGACGTTCCGCAGTGACTCGATGCCGGCAGAGCCAGCCGAGCTCAAGCGTCACCCGCTCGATTTCCTCGTGTGGCAGCCCTGCACCGACGAGGGTGCGACGTTCGACTCGCCCTGGGGGCCCGGCCGTCCCGGCTGGCACATCGAATGCTCCGCCATGGCGCAGAAGGCGCTCGGCTCTCGCCTCGACATCCACGGTGGCGGCAAGGACCTGCGTTACCCGCATCACGACTCCGAGATCGTGCAGTCCGAGTGCGCGACCGCCGAGGCGCCCTACGTGAAGGTCTGGATGCACAACGGGACCGTCGGCCTGGCCGGCGAGAAGATGTCGAAGTCGCTCGGCAACCTGGTGAAGGTGAGCGAGTTGATCGAGCGAGGCCACACCGGCAATGGCATCCGCCTGCTCATGCTCTCCGTCCGCTACCGTGACGACCGCGATTTCGACGAGGATGCGCTGAACCGTTGGGAGCAGTCCGCACGGCTCCTCGAGCGTGCCGCTCGTGCCCGCGGTGGCCCGCCGGACGCACTGCGCGTCCAGCCGCGCCGCGTCGAGTTCCAGGATGCGATGGACGACGATCTGGACACCCCGCGCGCGATCGAGGTGCTCCTCGGCATCGCGCGCGACATCGAGGCGGGCACCATCGCCGGCGAGACGGGCGTCGCCACGCTTATCGAACTGGGCGAGGTACTCGGACTGCGCCTGCGCCCCGAATAGCGGACTGAATGCGCCCCGAATGCGTGAAGGCGCACCGCTCGCGCGTCACCCATGCGACGAGCCAGCCGGCATCGCTCCCTATACTCGTGCATGGCACGTGACGACCGCCTCGTACGCCTCTCTCGCGATCACCACCACGCGCTGGTGCTGGCGCTGCGCATCCAGCGCGAGCTGCCGCGTGCGGATGATCGCGCTGGATGCGCGCTGATCAACGACACGCTGCGCTTCTGGAGCGCCGGCCTGCAGCCGCACATCGAGGCAGAGAACGGCGCGTTGCTCTCGCGCATCGCCGCGCGCGGTGACGAGGGCCTCGCGCTGGCCGGTCGGCTACAGCGCGAGCATCGCGAGTTGGAGGAGGCGATCACGACAGTCCGCAACGGCAGCGGCCACACCGACCGTCACCTCGCACTCACGCGCTTCGGCTCGCTCCTCGGCGCACACATCCGCTGGGAGGAGCGTGATCTGTTCGAGTGGCTCCAGTCCCACCTCGACGAGACCGAGTTGCGCGAGGCAAGCGACACCTTCGCCACACGCCTCCCCGCGACCCCCGTCGCCTGCCCCACCCTGCAGACGCTGTAGGCGTAGGCGCCCTCGAGGCGCGCGAGCGGCGGGCGAGCTTCAGCGCCCCGGGGCGACTCGATGTGACAGCGCGGGGCGGCTCACCTGCCCCTCCCTGCGCGGGAGGTGTGAGAAGGGAAGAACCAAGTGTGAGGGGCGCAGCTCCTCACACTCCCGGCGGAACTCGACTGGCCGCGCCATGTTCGTGCGAGTGATTCGGGCCGTCGCCGGTGTCGAGGTGCGAAGCACCCCTCGCCTGGATCGGGAGCGCGAGGGCGAAGCCCTCTCCATTCATCCCCCTTCCCGCGCAGGGAAGGCGCAGGGGGATGGGGCGTCCCGCGCTAACGCCTCCACGGCCCTCGTAACCTCGAGGCCGCGTCCCGCGCGTGCCTCGCATGGCGCTACGCGCGCGGTGGGGGCGAGGGCTTCGGCTCATCGTCGGGCGGAGTGTCGTCCTGCGGCGCGTCGCCCTGGTGGGGGGGCGCGGGGCGGCGGAGCTCCTGCTCGGCGGCGTTCACGAGCGGGCGCAGGATCGGCGGGACGAGGCGGTCGGCGGCCAGCCGCGCTCCCGTCTCGGCAACGTGCTTGATCTGCTCGTCGTGCGCCTGCACGTAGTCCGTCGCCTGACGCGCCGCGCGCTCCACGTGCGGGGCGGCCGCGTCGGCGGCGGCGCGGGCCTGCTCAACGCGACGTTCCACCTCGGGCTTCGCGCGTGCGGCGATATTCTTCGCCATTCGCCCGAGGATCCCGCCGACGCGCACCGCCTGCTGCTCGAAGCGTTCGAGCTCCGTCGGTTCGGCGGGCGTCGCGGCAGGGGAGGCATCTGGGGCTGTCGCTGGCGGCACCTCGTCGTGCGGCGCCGAGTCCTCGGTGGAAGCGTGCGCCGCGAGGCGGTAGCGGAAGTCGCAGTACGGCGCGCCCTGCATGATCGTTTGGCGGCGCTCCAGGTGAAGGTCGCCAGAGTAGCCCTCGGACAGAGCGAAGTCGCGGCTGCACGACAGGATGAAGCCCAGGTCGGGGGCGCCCATCCGGTGGTACATCTCCGCGAAGCGGCAGCCCACCACATTGAACTCGAGCCCCTCGGCGTCCTCGCGCAGCGTCTCGATCTGGAGGTCACCGCCGGCGCCGCTCCACGTGTCCTTCACGTGGTGGAACCCTTCGAGGTCGCTGCGCTGCAGCGCCTCGGCGACGGCTGCCCCCTGCTCGCGTGCGATGCCCTCGATTGTCTCGCGCGCGATGCGGTGTGCCTCGTCGCGGCCGATCTCCTGCTCCATGCGGCGGATCAGCGGGATCAGCACCTCGGCCTCGATGCCGCGGCGCTGGAGTAGCGTGATCGTCGCTCGGACCGCCTCGGGCGTGTGTGCCTGCGGATGCTGGTCGTCGTTTACGGGTGTCGAGGATCCAGTCACAATCCATCCCCTCGGAGGGCGGCGGCCTCGTGGCGATACTGCTGCCATGCCGCGACCACGTCGCCATCATGCGCGAAGGCAAGCGACGGGAGGTCGTCCGGCGCGAACCACGCGACCTCGATCGCTTCGTCGCCGGCGACCGCTGCGCCGCTCACGATACGTCCAGCGTACGCGATGAAGATCACCGTCTCGCCGACCTCGCTGTACGCGCCGAGCAGCGCGTCGATGCTCGCTTCGATGCCGGTCTCCTCGCGCACCTCGCGAGCGGCGGCGACCTCCAGGACCTCACCCGCGTCGACGAAGCCGGAGGGGAACGCCCACTGCCCGATGCGCGGCTCGTGGTTGCGCTTCACCAGCAGAATGCGGCCTTCGATGTCCTCGACCACCACGCCGACGGCGACCTTCGGGTCGCGGTACCACGCCCAGCCGCAGGCCTCGCCGGTGCAGCGCAGCACCCTGTCCGGCGCGGGGTCCGGCGCGGGGTCCGGCATCGGACGCCCGCACCGCTGGCAGAAGCGAGGAGGGAACGGGATCGCCATCGCTGCGCGTTTCCTCGACTGTGCTCGGCGCTAGAAGAACATCACCACGCGGCGGAAGCGCTCCAGCGAGCGCCCGTCCGGCTCGCGCCAGAACGTGCGCATCCGCGTGATGAACGCGTCGTCGGTGGGGAACTGGCTGGGGTGTGCCAGCAGCGCCTGGATCTTCAACTCGAGGATGTCGGAGATGTCGACGTCGAAGTTCGGTTCGTTGGCGCCCCAGAGGTAGAGCTCGCGCACCTTGTGCGTCGGCAGGCCCGCCTCGATGTGCTCGGGGAAGTTGAGGCGGTCGCGCGCGGCGGGGTACACGGCGTCCACGGTTGCAAGACCGGTCGCGCGATGGTCGCTGTGGTTCACGAACGAGTTGCGGATGATCACCGGCTCCGGGTCGTGCGTGTACACCGCGTACGGCTGGAACTCCCGGATCTCGCGCACGATCGCGCCGAGGAGCGCGCGACCGGCGACCAGCTCGCCGTCCGTGAAGTGCAGGAAGCGCACGTCCGTCACGCCGAGCAGTGCCGCCGCGTCGCGCTGTTCCTGCTCGCGCATCGCGACGAGGCGCTCAGGAGTGAACGAGGGGTCATCGGAGCCCTTCGAGCCGTCGGTGGCGACGAGGTAGCGCACGTGCCACCCGGCGCGCGCGAGCAGCGCGGAGACACCCGCCGCGCCGAAGTCCGCGTCGTCCGGGTGCGCCGCGACCACGAGCGCGCGGCGCAGCTCGCCGTTCGCCTCGTCCGGCTCGCCCGGCCGCTCGTTGCCGAAGAGATCCTCGAGTCCCGCGCCCATCGTGCCTCCTCGATCATCACGTAGACGACCATCTTAGCCTGCGGCTGTGCTGTCCTCCGCGTCGAAACCCGCAGGTCTGGAGCCGGCCGGGCCGGGTATCCCCCGGCATGAGGCCCAAGACAAAGCACGCTTGACGGGTTGTGGATAAGCCCGTATGTTCCGAACAGAACATATGTACCCGGACGCGATCGAGAGTCGCTGCCGGGTCGTCTCGTGATGGCGTCACCTCGATCGGTGGCGACCAGGCGGATCGAAGGAGAGCGTGATGCCCGAGGGACTGTCGGACAAGCAGCAACTGATCGTCGACTTCCTCGAGACGTTCATCGCCCAGCACGACTACCCGCCCTCCATCCGCGACATCCAGACGGGTTGCAACATCTCCTCGACGTCCGTCGTGGACTACAATCTCAAGCGCCTCGAGGAGAAGGGCCTCATCCGCCGCGACCGCGAGGTCTCGCGCGCGATCGAGTTGCTCAACGGCTCGGGGGAGCGCCGCCGCCGCACCGTCGCGGTGCCGCTGCTCGGGCGCATCGCCGCCGGCATCCCGATCCCGACGCACCCCGACCAGGCTGCGCCCGAAGAGCTCATCGAGCTGACCGAGGATCAGGCGCGCGGCCGCGCCAACCTGTACGCGCTGCGCGTGCAGGGCACCTCGATGATCGACGCTCTGATCAACGACGGCGACATCGTCGTCCTCGAGCCGCGCGAGGTCGCCGACCCCGGCGAGATGGTCGCCGCCTGGATCGAGGATCGCGCCGAGACGACGCTCAAGCGCTGGTACCCGGAGGGCGCGAAGGTGCGCCTGCAGCCCATGAACTCCACGATGGAGCCGATCTACGAAGACGCGACGAACGTCCGCGTTCAGGGCCGCGTTGTCGCCACGATCCGCGCCTTCTAGGTCCTCGTTCGGTTCGAGGTAGGCGGGGCGGCTGCGCGGGCGTGGGCCTCGACATCGCGCGGTGTCTCGATGTGGCGGCGCGAGGCGGCCCAACCCTACCCCCCGGCACGGGAGGGGGCGGTCAAGAAGAACCAATCGTGAAGCTGCGTCCCTCACGGTCCCTGCGGAACTCAATGAGGCCGCGCTCTGTGGGTGCGAGTGATTCAGGCCGTCGCCGGCAGATCGTCCAGCCGATCCGAAGCTCGGGTTCCTCGAAGGGCGAAGCCCGATGAACTTCATCCCCCTTCCCGCGCAGGGGAGGGGCCAGGGGGATGGGCCGTCCGGCGGTTGAACCTCGGACCGTTCGTTCGTCGAGTGACGCCGCTTGCCCTCTGCCCACCGCACCATGCCCACATCGAGGTGTCTCGATCGCATCGAGGCGGGGTGTAGGCTGAGGTGGTGACTGCGCAGAACCCTCCCCTGCTGGCCATCCGCGGCCTCTCCGCGACCTATCGCACCGGCGATGGGATCCTGCCTGCCGTGCGCGACGTCAACTTCGACCTCCACGCCGGCGAGGTGCTCGCACTCGTCGGCGAGTCGGCGGCCGGGAAGACCACGGTTGCCCAGGCGATCCTCGGGCTGCTGCCGCAGCAGGCGATCATCGAAGGCGATGTGCGGTACCGCGGGGCGTCGTTGCAGGAGATGTCCGCGGAGGAGCTCCGCCATGTCCGCGGCGAAGAGATCGCGATCATCTTCCAGAACGCACTCGCCTCGCTCACCCCGACGCTCGCGATCGGTGACCAGCTTGCCGAGGTCTACCGCG
>CAMDAY010000125.1 GCA_945888895.1 Dehalococcoides mccartyi
AGATGGCGGGGATGGGGCCGGGCGAGATGGAGCTGGCGATGATCTACGACTCGTTCACCGTCACCGCCGGCATCACGGCGGAGATGCTGGGCCTGACGCCTCGAGGCGAGGGGCCCAGCCTGTGGGCGGACGGCAAGGCCAGCCCCGGCGGCTCCGGCATCCCCGTGAACACCAACGGCGGCGGCCTCTCGTTCAGCCACTCCGGCATGTACGGGATGATGCTGCTGGTGGAGGCCTACCGGCAGCTCGCGGGCATCGCCGAGGATGGCGTCCACGGCATCGCCGGCAAGCAGACCTCCGCCAAGACGGCGGTGGTCAACGGCACGGGCGGCAACCTCTCCACGACCGGGACGCTGGTCCTCGTAGCCGACGACTAGCCACCGAGGGCGACAGGAGACAACATCGAGGGCGGCACTCCGGCAGGGGCGCCGCCCTCGACATATCTCAGGCCCGCCCAAGGCGAAGTCATGCTCATCGACCTGCATACCCACACCTACCCGCTGTCGTGGGACTCGAAGCTCAGCGCCGATGAGTTGGTCGACCGCTCGAAGCAGGCGGGCCTCGACGGCATCGTGCTCTCGGAGCACGACTGGGCGTGGAACCCCGACGAGGTCGCCGCGCTCGGCCAGCGGCACGACTTCCTGGTGCTACACGGCATCGAGGTGAACACGGACGACGGCCACATCATCGTGATCGGCCCACGCCGCTACACCTACGGGATGCACCACACGAAGGAGCTCGCACGCCTCGTCGAGGAGGCGGATGGCGTGATGTGGGCCACCCACCCTTACCGCCGCCACCACCCCTGGGACTGGGAGAGCGAGGACCACTGGCAGGACGCCCTGGCGCGCGGCGCGCGGAACGAGGCGTATGGCGTGGTCGCAGCGCTCGAGGTCATCAACGGACGCGGCAGCAAACGCGAGAACCTGTACTCCCACCGCATCACGGAGCGCCTCGGCCTTCCGGGGACCGGCGGCACCGACTCGCACGAACTGGCGGACATCGGCAAGACGGCAACGTACTTCGACCGCCCCATCGCGACCGGCGCCGACCTCGTGACCGAGATCCGCGCCGGGCGCTGCTGGCCCGTGGACCTGACCAGCGGCGGGCTGATCGAGGACGTCCGGTACCACGCCGCCCCCGCGAACCTCGAGACCGAGCGGCTGAAGCAGGTGGCCCGGCGCGCCGAGTACCTCGCCTCGCTGAAGCAGCAGGTCTAGCGGGCCGCCTCGACCCGCGCGACGCCACGCGGCGGGGCCGCATTGACACCCCGGATCGCGCATCGATATGGTCGCGTGCGCGGCGCACACATCTGGTGCGACCGGTTCTCTTGAGACGAGGTCCGGATGCCTGATTCGATCGTCACTCCTGAGATGCAGGAGCTGATCGGCCGGGAGGTCGACGAAGGCGTCGCCGAGGTCACCACGAGCGGCTGTCGCCTCTTCGCGCGCGCCGTGGGGCACAGCGACCCGGTCTTCTACGACGAGGACATCGCGCGGGCGCGCGGCTACCGCTCCCTCGTCGCCCCACCCGGGTACCTCGGCACCCCGGTGAACACCCAGACGCGCGGCGGGATGGTACCCGTCCCCGCCCTGATCGCCCAGCTACGGATCCCCTACAAGCGCCACCTCGATGGCGGGACGGCGTACGAGTACCTCGAGGCCGTCGTGGCGGGCGACGTCGTTACGTCACGCAGCAAGATCACGCGGTTCGAGGAGCGTCTCGGCTCCATCGGGCCGATGCTCATCACATATCACGAGACGGCGTACGCCCGGCAGGACGGCACTGTCGTCGCCAAGATGTACGGCAACGTCATTCACTACTAGGCTCGCACCATGCCGCTGAACACCACCCAGGTCACCTTCGACGACGTGAACGTGGGCGATGAGATCCCCGCGCTCCGGAAGGCCTGTACCACCCAGCAGTTGGTGATGTGGGCTGGAGCGTCTGGCGACTTCTACCAGATCCACTACGACCCCGACTTCGCGCGAGGTACCGGATTGGACGGGATCATCGTCCACGGCGCGCTGAAGAACGCCTTCCTCGGGCAGTTGCTGCACGACTGGATCGCGCCGGCTGGTTTCCTGCGGCGCTTCGGATGCCAGTACCGTGGCATGGACTACCCCAACCAGGAGATCGTCTCCCGTGGCGTCGTGACCCGGAAGTACGAGGAGGATGGGCAAGCGCTCGTCGACCTCGACATCTGGACCGAGAACGCTGCGGGCAAGAAAACGACGCCGGGAACCGCGACCGTGGTCCTCCCGCGCGGCTAGCGCAACCAACGAAGATCAACCACAGCCCCGCGAGGGCCGGCCTCCCGCGAGGGAGAGAAGAGGAAGCGAACATGGGTGCTCTGGACGGCAAGGTAGCAGTCGTCACAGGCGCGGGTCGCGGCATCGGCCGCGGGGTCGCGCTGCTCTTCGCGAAGGAGGGCGCACGAGTGATCGTGAACGACCCCGGCGTGAACGTGGACGGCTCCGGTGGCGACGTCGGCCCCGCGCAGGACGTGGTGAACGAGATCAAGGCCGCGGGTGGCGAGGCGATCGCCAACATGGATTCCGTCGCCGACACCTCGGCAGCCGAGCACCTGATCGGCAGCGCGCTCGACAGCTGGGGCCGCCTCGACATCCTCGTGAACGTCGCGGGCATCCTGCGCGACCGCATGATCTTCAACATGTCGCACGAGGAGTGGGATGCCGTGATCGCGGTGCACCTCAAGGGGCATTTCAACACGATCAAGCCTGCCGCCGTGCTGATGCGTCAGCAACGCTACGGGCGGATCATCAACTTCTCGTCCTCGTCCGGCACCATCGGCAACACCGGCCAGTTCAACTACGGGGCCGCGAAGTCCGGCATCGCCGGACTGACGCGGGTCGTGGCGCGCGACCTCGGACGCTACGGCGTCACGGTGAACGCCATCGGCCCGGGCGCGGCGACGAGGATGACCCAGTCGGTGCCCGACTCCGCGCGCGAGCTGCGCGCGGCCGCGGGCGTGCAGACCGGCTCGACCATGGGTCGCAGCACCGAGAGCGCGTTCACCCGCCTGCGCGACGCCGAGATGGTGGCGCCGATGGTTGGATTCCTCGCCTCCGACGCGGCGTGGAACATCAACGGCCACGTCTTCTACGTGAACGGCGGCGAGGTCTCCCGCGCCCACCACCCCTCGCAGGGCCGCACGGTCTACAAGCGCGAGATGTGGACGCTCGACGAGCTCGACGACGCGGTGCAGAACGTCCTGCTGAAGGACGTCCCGAACCCTGCCCCGCCGCGCGACGACGTCGAGGTTCCCGGCCGCGACACCCCCGCCCAGGCGCTGATCTAAGCCGCCGGGAACAAGGAGCACATCATGGCAAAGCCACTCGCCAACCGTTCCATCGTCATCACCGGCTCGGGCCGCGGCATCGGCGCCGAGGTCGCGAAGCTCGTCGGATCGCTCGGCGCGAACGTGGTCGTGAATGACCCCGGCGTGAACCTCGACGGCTCCGGCGGCGACGCCGGCCCCGCGCAGAGCGTCGCCAACGAGATCATCGCCGCCGGCGGCAGCGCGGTCGCGAACCTCGACAGCATCGCCACCGAGGAGGGCGGAGAGAACCTCATCCGCCAGTGCCTCGACACGTGGGGCCGCGTGGACGGTGTCGTCCACGTCGCGGGCATCCTGCGCGACCGCATGATCTTCAACATGGCCGAGTCCGAGTGGGACGAGGTCATCGCCGTCCACCTGACCGGCTTCTTCAACGTCGTGAAGCCCGCGTCGATCATTATGCGGCAGCAGCGCTACGGCCGAATCGTCGGGTTCTCGTCCTCATCCGGGCTGATGGGCAACGCCGGGCAGGGCAACTACGGCGCGGCGAAGGCCGGGATCGCGGGCGGCGTCCGCTGCCTCGCGCGTGACCTCGGCCGCTACGGCATCACCTCGAACGGCATCGCCCCGACGGCCGGCACGAGGATGACGCAGAGCATCCCGGAGGCCGCGCAGCAGCTCCGCGCCGCCGCGCCCACCGCCGCCCCGAAGGCGGAGGACGTCGAGCCGCAGTACCCCGCAGCGAGCTTCGTTGCGCCGATGGTGGCATACCTGATGACCGACCAGGCGTGGAATGTGAACGGCAAGATCTTCCACGTCGCCGGTGGCCAGGTGTCGCTGGCGCTCGAGGAGACTGCTGCCGCCTCGATCCACAAGGCGAGCATGTGGACCGTCGATGAGCTCCGCGCGCTGGTGCCCTCGCGGCTGATGAGCGGCGTCATCAACCCGGCCCCGCCCCCGCCGACCCTCGACCTCCCGGGTCGCCCGGTGGCCGCCTCCGCGTAGTCTTCGAGGTACCGCGAACAAGCGAACAGGCCGCCCTCTCGGGCGGCCTGTTTCGTTAGGCGGAACCGGAAGCCCCTCACCCTGCCCTCTCCCATAAATGGGCGAGGGTTCTGATCGGGGATTCGAGGCGCCTTGTCGTCGGCAAGGTTGGATTCTGGCCCCCTCGCCCATTTATGGGAGAGGGCAGGGGTGAATGCCTCCGGGGGCTCTCCGCCCTACTCGTCCGTCGGGTCACCCTCGACGTCCTCGGGGTAGGCCTCCATGTACACGAAGTCGTAGCCGGCGCGGCGCGTCTCGCGGACGCGGTGGAAGCCGGCGGCGGTGAACGAGGCCTGCGCACGCGCGTTCCACGTCAGCGTGTGGAGGTAAACGCGGCGCAGCTTCAATTCGTCGAACAGGTAGCGGAGCATCGTGCGGACCGTGTCGCGGCCGAAGCCGCGCGACCAGTACTCACGGTCGCCGATGGTAATGCCCAGCTCCGTCTCGCGCAGGAACGAGTGGTAGCCGTAGTACATGACGTTGCCGATGTGCTTGCCCGTCGCACGGTCTTCGATCCCGAACGTGCGGCGATGCTGCGTCGGGTACTGCAGCTCCTCGGACAGCGTCGCGAGGAACGACTGGAGGCGCATCGTCATCGGGCGCGCGGCGTCGTATGCAGCGAGCTCGGGGTCGCAGCGCCACGAATAGTCGCGCTCGCCATCGTCCATGGTCTTCTCGCGAAGCCGGACGAGCTCGCCTTCGGCGACGACGCGGGGTTGTGTGGCGGTCATGCGGTCATCCCGCCGATGAGCTCCCACGCACGCTGGAGCATCGGCAACTGGTTGCGGTGCGTGAGCAGCCGCTCGGCCTCCGAGAGGTGCCGCCACTCGACCACATCGAACTCGTCGTCGTGGTCCGCGGTGTCGCCGCCCGTGGGCTCCATCAGGTAGTAGTGCACCGTCTTCTGGACGCGCGTCCCGTTCGACGAGGAATACCAGTACTCCACCTGGCCGACCGTGTCCAGAATCCGCACCTCGAGGCCGGTCTCCTCGCGCACTTCGCGCAGGGCCGTCTGCTCGAGCGTCTCACCGGCGTTGGGCGTCCCCTTCGGGAGCGCCCAGAGGCGCTCCGGCGTCCGGCCGACAAGGACGATCTCGATGCCCTCCTCGGCGCGACGGAACACGATGCCGCCAGCCGACACCGCCGTCTGACTCACAGGACGTCGTCCTCGTCCTCGAAGCGGGGGCGCTGCTGGCGGCCGTCGACCATGTCGGCGGTCACCACCTGCACCTCGGCGAGGGCTTCGCGGATAGCGTCCTGGATGTGCGGGTCGCGGCGCTCCTTCAACCAGCGGTTGAGGATGCGCTCCACCTCGTCGTTGCCGATCTCGCCGAGCGCCTTGATCGCGGCGACCTGGACGTCGTCGTCCTTGTCCTCCGTCGCGAGCATGACCAGCGGGTCAACCGCCTCGTCCATCAGCAACTGCCCGGCGGCCTCTGCGGCGGCAGCGCGCATGTCCGCGTCCTCGTCGTCGAAGTGGTAGATGAGCAGGTCGAGCCAGCCCTCCGAAGCGTTCCGGCCCATGGCGCGGATGGCGGCGAGCCGCAGTTGCGGGCTGCCGACCTCGTACAGATCGCTGATCATCTCCCCGGTGGACTCGTCCGACCACGCCCCGAGGGCTTCGAGGGCGGCGCCGCGCACCTCGTCAGTCTCCTCGACGTCCTCGACCGAGTCGCGGAGCGCGGCGGTCAACGACTCGGCGTCGTCGTCCGCGAGCAGGTCGAATTCGAGGCCGATCACGTAGTTCGCGAGGGCCTTCGCTACCTCCACGCGCACCATCGGCGTGGGGTCGTCGCGCAGCTGACCGGCGAGCAGGCGCATGTACTCGGCCCGGTCCTGCTCGCGCAGCCCGCGGACGGCGAGCATCCGCGTTGCCGGGTCGGGGTCGCGGAGCGCCGTCAGCGACACGCGGTGGAAATCCAGGGCTGCCGAGTCCTCCTCGAGCTGCTGCATCGCCGCGAGCACCTCGCGGCGGCGCGCGGGCTCGATCGTCGGCCACAGGCGCAGCAGGGCGGTCAGGGTGTCGCGGTTGGGCTCGGTGAGCGCCCGCAGCCGCACGAGGTCGAGCGGCGCGCCGCTGGCGATCTCGGCGATCACCTCGTTCGGGTCGATGCGGGAGAGCGGCGTCGCCTCCTCGTCGTCGTCGAGGGGCTCTTCAGGGCGCAGTTCATCGGTCATCGGTGTGCTCCAGAGCCCA
>CAMDAY010000126.1 GCA_945888895.1 Dehalococcoides mccartyi
TGATCGACTCTCACTCGACATGGCGAATGGCCAGCGGTACACCTACGAGGTGATCAGCATGGCGCGCTACACGGTGGACACGATCCCGATGGGCGAGATCCTCTATCCCGCCAGCCGTCCCCAGTCGGAGGAGTGGATCACTCTCATCACCTGCGGCGGCTCGATCGTGTACGGCGGTAACGGGTACGGCGACTACAACGACCGGGACATCGTTGTGATGAGGCGCATCTCCTAGCTCCCAGCCCGCTGCAACGTTCGAGGCCAGTGCGCATAGGAAGCTCGGCCGCTACGCTGGTAACGACGAAGGGGAGTAGTCCCAACAAGCGGTCGCCGTCAGGACGGTCTTCGGACCCGGCACCGCTGTCCTGCAACTGCAGGGCGGACGAGACCTTCTGCGAACCAGTCGTTCACAGAAGGGATCCCCACGCTCCATGGATTTCATCCTCGCGCGTCTTGACCTGCAGGCGTGGCTCGCCTTCAACGCGTTCATCATCGCAATGCTCGCGCTGGATCTGTTCGTGCTGCACCGCAATGCGCACGAAGTGTCGCTGCGAGAAGCAGCGATCACCAGCCTCGGCTGGATCCTGCTCGGGCTGAGTTTCGGCGGCGTCCTCTGGTGGTTCCAGGGACCGACCACGGCCGGTGAATACTTCGCCGGCTACCTGATCGAGAAGAGCCTCTCGGTCGACAACATCTTCATCTTCGTGCTGATCTTCTCCTTCTTCGCGGTGCCTCCGGCATACCAGCACCGCGTGCTGTTCTGGGGCGTTGTGGGCGCGCTGGTGATGCGCGGCGCCTTCATCTTCGCGGGTGCGGCGCTCCTCGAGCGGTTCGACTGGATCCTGTACCTGTTCGGCGCGTTCCTGCTGTTCACCGCGTTCAAGATGCTGCGCCACAGCGAGATGACGCTGGACCCGAAGCAGAACCGCGTGCTGCGACTCGTCGGCCGCCTCGTGCCGATGTCCGACCAGTACGACGGCCAGAAGCTGTTCAGCCGACGGAGCGGGAAGCTGATGGCGACGCCGCTCTTCGCCGTCCTCGTGATGGTGGAGACCACCCACCTGGTCTTCGCGGTGGACTCGATCCCGGCGATCTTCGCGGTCACGCGTGACCCGTTCATCGTCTACACGTCGAACGCCTTCGCGATCCTCGGACTGCGGGCGCTTTACTTCCTGCTTGCGGGTGTGGCGGACCGGTTCGTCTACCTGAAGACGGGGCTCGCGGTCATCCTCGCGTTCGTGGGCACGAAGATGCTCATCGTGGACTTCTACCATGTCCCGGTCTGGGCCTCGCTCAGTGTCATCGGCACCGTGCTCGCCGTCGCGCTCGGCGCATCGCTGTTCAGCGGCCGGCACCTCGACCCGGCGCACGATGCGCCACTGCCCGACCCGCTCGGCCTGTTGTCGAACGGCAGTGACCACGAGGACAGCGCACCACCGGAGCGGTAAGCGCAGAACGGTGGTTGCTACGCCCCGCCCGACAGCACGTCGGCGCGGGGCGGCGCGCCCCAGGGGACGAACAACGTGAATTGCGCGCCCTCACCCGGCGTGCTCGCAACGTCTCGATTCCCTGGTCAAGGTCGGAGGGAGATCGTCCGAGCAGGGGCTGGTTGCCGTTCATGGGACACTCCGGGGATCGGTGGTCGGTCTCCGCGCGGCGGCATCTCAACATCGGCCGCGTCGCAGGACATCGCGGTAGGCGCGAGGCCGCAACGTTCGCGTGATGTAGCCGCCAGCGCCCATCGCGAGGGTGCGCAGGATACAACGAGCCAGCAGCCCGCCGAGCCGCTATTCGCTCGCGACCTCGAGGCCCAGGAACGCGCGGCCTCGGGCACTGAGGCGGTAGCCCACCTCCAGGCTCTCGGTCAGGCCCAGCGCCTTCAGACGGCGCACGTCCGCCTTGAAGCGCACCAGCTCGCGGTCGAAGCGCTGGGCGAGGTCAGCGGCACGCGTCCCCTCGTGCTCCGCGATCGTGCGCAGTAGGTCCATCGTCCACGCGCCGCGTCCGCCGCCGTCCATCCGCGCGAGGCCGGCCGCGATCGTCACGTGGTCCTCGTCACTGAGCTCGCCGTTCGCGGCAAGCAGCGCCCGCTCGTCCTGCACGTCGCCGCGATAGCGGAACCCGATGCGGTACAGATCGCCCTCGAACCCTTCGAGGTCTTCGAGCAGCTCGTTCGCGGAGTCGTAGCCCGCGGCGATCGCATCCGCGTCGTCCAACTGGGACGGCGCGATCACCTCGACCTCAGTCGCCTCGATGAAGCCGCCGGTGTACAGGCGGTAGATGCCACCGAGGCGCGCCTGCGGACGCTTCCACCGACGGACGGTGAGCGTGATCAGGCCGCGACGGATCGGCTCGTGGAACTGTTCGGCAAAGAGCATGTGATCAGTGTAGGCGGCTACCGGACGAGCGTGACCGCCGTGTTCGCGGCGATGCCCCCGGCGAACTTCGTGCGGAACGGCTCGTTCACGAACGTCGGGCCGTTGACCACAAACAGCACGAACGCACCCGAGGCGTCCTGTGCCCACACGCCCTTCGCCTCCGCGACCTTCGCGGCTGCCTCGAGTTGGGCGACGGAGCCGCCCCCATACACGACCAGTGCCATGCTGCCGGTGCCGAACCGCGGCGGCGTCGCGAACGTCCCCGTCCCCGGCGCGACCGGCGGTGGTGTCGAGGACGGCGTGGCCGAGAACATCCCGACGAGGCTCCCGCAGGCGGCGCTGCTGCTTTGCGCCACGAACGACCCACCTACGGCGGTCGGCGCACTCACGGCGGCGAGGCTGCCGGTCGGACTCGACTTCGCGAGGTAGGTGCCCCGCACCCACAGGGTCGCCGACACGCTGTCGCCGACGGTGAGCGGGTAGATGCACGATCCGGAGGTCGCCGTGATCGACACGCCGCTCATCGAGCCGTCCGCGCTGGACCTGAACTGCACCGATCCCACGCCCACGCCATCGGTCGTGTACGCCTCGCCAGAGTACGTGGTGCTGGGCGCCACCTTCGCGGCGACCGGCTCCGGCACAGGGGTGCGCTCGGCCGTCCAGGTCGATCGATGACGCGGGCAGCTGGAGCCCTCGGCCGGGTCGGCGCTGTACGCGCCGACGACGGACTGGTGGTCCGGCAGCGCGAAGTACGCCGCGATCGCCACGTTGTTCTGCACCCCCGTCGAGGCGGTCAGGGAGGCGAACTGCGCCTGTGCCGTCCCGGTGATCGAGGTCGAGGCGACCGTGATACCCGTCGAGCAGTTCACGCTGAACGGCCCCGGATAGGTCACCACGACCCGCACCGCTGAGGCATCGGCGTTCACCGTCACGACAATCGTCCCGCCGTCGCTCATCGTGCCGTTGTAGACGGCCCCGGCGGGCGGTGCGGCGGACGCGCTCCCCGGCGTCACCAGGAACGCGAGCATCCCGATCAGCAGCACGGCGCGCAACCGCCAGGGGATCGGAGACGCAGTCACAGGGGCTCCTCCGCCGAGATCGGTGCGCTGACGGGTCGATTTCACGGGGCGATGAGATGCGGGCCGAGCGTATCGCAACCGGTGCTTCCTCGCATTGGTTCATGGCCACTCGACTCGCTGATACGATGCCGAACGTTCGAGGGTTGCGGAGGGTTCCATGCTGGACGGTGTTCGAGTCATCGAGCTGAGCACGGATGTCGCGGGCGCGTTCGCGGGGCGCCTGCTCGCGCTCTACGGCGCGGACGTGATCGTCGTCGAGCCGCACGAGGGACACCCGATCCGCCACCTGCCGCCGTGGCCCGTCGAGGCTCCCGCGCCCGACGACAGCGTGCTGTTCGCCTACCTCGGCGCGGGGAAGCGCAGCGCCGTCCTCGACCTCGCGCGCGCCGAGGATGTCGAGCGCGTGCGCGGGCTGATCGAGGGTGCCGACATCGTGATCGACTCCGGCGCACCAGGGCGGCTCGCAGCGGTCGGACTCGATCTCCAGGCAGTCAGTGAACCGCAGCCGTCCCTCGTCGTCGTGCAGATCTCGCCGTACGGGCAGACCGGGCCGCGCGCGGACTGGCGGGCGACCTCGCTCACCGCGTTCGCGACCAGCGGACAGATGGCCGCGTGCGGCGACCCGGACATGCCGCCGCTGAAGACGGCCGGGCACCAGGCGTTCATGTTCGCGGGGCTGCAGGGCTTCGCGTCCGCGCTCACGGCGCTCTACGCGGCGCGCACCTCGGGCGTCGGCGACCGGATCGACCTGTCGATCCAGGAGCTGCACGTCGCCGGCATCGAATCGCAGATGGCGAACGCCCTCGTGCGGCACGCGGACGCCGCGCGGCTCACCGGCAACAACATGTACGCGCAGTGGGGCATCCAGCCCTGCGCTGACGGCTACATCGGCATTGCAGCGATGCCTCGACAGTCCGGGTCGGTGTACGACGCGATCGGACGCCCGGAGCTGAAGGACGACCCGACCTTCGCCTCGGGCTGGTCGGCGATGGCGAACGAGGTGCTAGCCACGCTGATCCCGGAATGGACGCGCGAGCGCACGGCCGAGGAGATCTTCCGCATCGGATCTGAGGTGCGTGCACCCTTCTCGCGCATCCTCACGCCACGCGAGTTGTACGAGTGGCCGCACCTCCGCGAGATCGGCTTCTGGCAGGATGTCGATCACCCCCGCCTCGGCAGCCATCCGCTGCCCTCCGGCCCGATCCAGTTCGATGGCATCCAGCCCGGCAGCTACCGCGGCACCAACCGCCGTGCCCCTCTGCTCGGCGAGCACACGAACGAAGTGCTGCGTGAGACGCACGAGGCGCGCGCTGCCTCGACGCCCTCGCAGGCTGCGCCCCCGGTCCTGCCGTTCGCGGGACTGCGCGTCGTCGATGTGTCGCAGGTGTGGGCTGGCCCGTACGCCACGCGCCTCCTCGCGGACATGGGCGCCGAGGTGGTGAAGGTAGAAGGGCCGACCTATCCCGACCCGATCCGCACGATGTCCGGCGCGCGCACCGTGCCAGAGATCAACCAGATCCCGTACTTCAACGAGTACGGCCGCAACAAGCTCGGCGTCAGCCTCGACCTCAAACAGCCGGAGGGCGTCGAGGCGCTCCGTGCGCTGATCGCGACCGCGGACGTGTTCATCGAGAACTGGAGCAGCGGCGTTGCCGAGCGGCAGGGCCTTGGTTACGAGGACCTGAAGCGCCTCAACCCGCGCATCATCTACGTGTCCATGCCGGGCTTCGGCCACGTCGGCAGCGACGCGAACCGCATCGGCTTCGGGCCGACGATCGAGCAGATGGGCGGCCTCGCCGCGCTCCAGGGGTACGAGGGCCGCGCGCCGCACCGCAGCGCGATCTCCTACGGCGACCCGGTGGCAGGCACGACCGCCGCTGCGGGCGTCGCGATGGCACTGCTGCGCCGCGAGCGCACCGGCCAGCCCGCATACGTCATGGTCGCGCAGCGCGACGGCATCGCGGGCCTCATCACTGAGTACGTGATCGGCGAGGTCCTCGGCTGTCCGTTGCCCGCGCGCCTCGGCGACCGCGACGCGCACTTCGCGCCCGCGAATGCCTACCCCGCCGCGGAAAGCGCACCGCGGCCCATCGTCGATGTGAACGGCAACCAGATCGGTGCGGTGCTCGATCGGTGGCTCACGCTCACCATCGACAGCGACGACGCCTGGCACGCGCTGTGCGACGTCATCGGCGACCCACGCCTCCACGATCCGGCGTACGCAACGCGCGAGGGGCGCTACGCGGCGCAGGACGCCATCGACGCCGTGATCGCCGAGTGGAGCGCGCCCCACGATGCCGAGGAGAGCGCGGCGCTGCTACAGGCCGCGGGCATCGCCGCCGCGCCGATCCTGTCCCCGCTGATGCTGGCGACTGACGCGCACCTCGAGGCGCGCGAGGCGTTCGTCTGGTACGACCACGCCGAGGCGGGCCACCAGCGCACGACGCGCCCGGTCTGGCGCATGGCGCGCCGCCCGATCACCACCGTCCGCGCCGCCCCGCGCTTCGGCGCAGACACCGCCGAGGTCCTCGAACGGCTGCTCGGCTACGCACCCGCACAGATCGAGGCGCTCGCAGCCAAGCACGTCACCTCGACGGAGCTCGCGGAGTAGCCTCCGCTAGAACGTCCAGCGCGTGTTGTGCGAAACGTACGCGCCTTCGAGCCACGCCCAGCCCACCTCGGGCATCACGTGGTACAGCACCGGCTCGTCGCCAAGCACCGGGAACACGTCGAACGGCTCGCCGGTCTCGCCATCGGCGTACTTCGCGCGGAACGCATCCGCCGCGCGCTGCACCAGCACCGCGTCGCGCACCAGCTCCACCGGTCCCTGCACCATAATCACGTCGTCCGCGCTGTCGAGGTGAACCACCGCGTACGGGTTCGCCTCCAGGTTCTTGATCTTCTGCCCCATCGTGCCGAACCATAGGCCGTCGTCCAGCCACACGCCCCAGACGAGCGTACTGTGCGGACGCCCGTCCGGCCTCGTCGTCCCGATCCAGTAATTGTTCGCCGTGCGCAGTCGCGCCATCGCGCGTCCGCGCAGCATCGGCGCAAAGTCCTTCGGCGTT
>CAMDAY010000127.1 GCA_945888895.1 Dehalococcoides mccartyi
GCACGTCGCAGGGCGTCATGTCGGGCCGCGAGGCTTGGCGACGCAAAATCGGCGGCGAAGTGCTCTGCTACGTCTGGTAGCGGGCGAGGTTCAGTATGTCGCGTGTAGGTAAGCTGCCCATTCCCGTCCCCGCCGGCGTCACGATCTCCGTGGCGGAAGGCGTATGCACCGTCACGGGCCCCAAGGGCACGTTGGTGCAGGACATCCACGAGAACATGAACGTGGTCGTCGAAGACGGCCAGGTCATTGTGACGCGGCCGGACGACAAGCCGGACAACCGCGCGTTGCACGGGCTCACTCGTGCCCTGATCAACAACATGGTCACCGGTGTGACCACGGGCTTCCGCAAGTCCATGGAGCTGCAGGGCACGGGTTACCGTGCCGCGCTCCAGGGCCAGACGCTCGTCCTCACCGTGGGCTACTCGCACCAGGTAGAGATGCCGCCGCTCAACGGCGCCGCCTTCACCGTGGAGACGAACACCCTCCTGCACGTCGATGGCATCGACAAGCAGGTGGTCGGTCAGCAGGCGGCGCTCATCCGTCGCGTGCGTCCGCCGGAGCCGTATCACGGCAAGGGCATCCGCTACCGCGGCGAGTTCGTCAAGCTCAAGGCCGGGAAGGCGAAGGGCAAGTAATGTCCACGAAGCAGACGACCCGAGCCGCCCGCGTCCGTCGGCACACGCGTGTCCGCCGCCGCGTCACCGGCACGGCGGAGCAGCCGCGTCTCGCGGTGTTCCGTTCGAATCAGCACATCTACGCCCAGATCATCGACGACACGGCTGGCCGCACGCTGGCCGCCGCGTCTGATGTCGAGGCTGCCCTCAAGGGCGATGGTTCCAAGAGCGACCGCGCCCGCCAGGTCGGCACGCTGGTCGCTCAGCGAGTGAAGCAGCAGGGCGTTACCACGGTCGTCTTCGACCGCGGTGGGTTCCGCTACGCCGGGCGCGTGCAGGCCCTGGCGGATGCCGCTCGCGAAGAAGGGCTGGTGTTCTAATGGTCTCTCAGCAGCGAGGTCCCGGCGGCCCTGGTGGTCGCGGTGGACGTGGCGGCGGACCGGGCGGCCCCGGCGGCCCCGGTGGTCGAGACCAGGGCCGAGGCGGACCTCGACGCGACCGACGTCGCGACGAAGAGGAAGCGCCCGAGTTCATCGAGAAGGTCGTCTACATCAACCGTGTCGCCACGGTGGTGAAGGGCGGTCGCCGGTTCTCGTTCACCGCGATCGTGGTCGTGGGTGACGGGGCGGGCCGCGTCGGCTTCGGCATGGGCCGCGCCAACGAGGTGCCCGAGGCGATCCGCAAGGGTGGCGTCATCGCTCGTCGCTCCATGTTCAAGGTAACGATGCGCGACACCACGATCGCGCACGACTTGGTCACGCATTTCAAGGCATCGCGCGTCATCATGCGCCCGGCCTCGCCCGGTACCGGCCTAATCGCCGGCGGCGCGGTGCGTGCGGTCATGGAGGCCTGCGGCATCAGCGACGTGCTGACGAAGACGCACGGTTCGACCAACCCTGTGAACGTCGTGCGCGCCACCATTGACGGCCTGCGCCGTTTGCAGGATCCGCGAGCCGCGCGTGAGCGCCGCCTTGCGGTTGCTGCGGCGAACGCATAAGGGCCGGGGAGTAACCACATGGCCACGTTGCGCATCACCCTGGTGAAGTCGTCCATCGGCTACGCCAAGAACCAGAAGGACACTGTCCGGGCCCTCGGCCTGCGCCGCATGCACCACACCGTGGAGCAGCAGGACGTGCCGTCGATCCGCGGGATGATCCACAAGGTCGAGCACCTTGTTTCCGTCGAGGAGGTCCAATAATGGACCAGCACACGCTCCGGCAGTCCGCCGGCGCCAAGCGCAACCGCAAGCGCGTCGGTCGCGGCCCCGGCTCCGGCACGGGCACCAGCGCCGGTCGTGGCCGCAAGGGCCAGGGCAAGCGCGGCAGCGTCCGCACGGGCTTCGAGGGTGGCCAGATTCCGCTGGTCCGCCGCGTCCCGCACCTGCGGGGCTTCAAGAACTTCATGCGCGTCGAGTACCAGGCCGTGAACTTGGACACGCTCGCGGAGCGCTTCCCCGCAGGCTCGACCATCGACGCCGCGTCGCTGGCCGCGCTGCGCCTGATCGACGACGTGAAGTCGCCGTTCAAGATCCTCAGCCGTGGCGAGACTGCGCTCTCGATCGCGCTGACCGTGAACGCGCCGCGCATCTCCGAGTCGGCAAAGGCCGCGATCACCGCTGCCGGTGGCTCCTTCGAGGAGACCGCCCCGGCCGACCGCACGCCCCGTAACCGCGTCCACCGCCGCAAGGCCGCGGCCGCCGCCGGGACGGGGGCCTAACCGATGGCGTTCGCTTCAACGCAGAGCTCGACCGGTCGACCGCGCCTCCTGCAGGCCGCGATCGATGCAGCGAAGCTGCCCGAAGTACGGGGCAAGCTGCTCTTCGTGCTGGGCGCGCTGCTCGTGTTCCGCTTTGTCGCGCACGTCCCGGTCCCGGGTGTTGACCCGGTGCAACTGAAGCAGACGTTCGAATCGAACGCCATCCTCGGCTTCCTGAACATCTTCTCGGGTGGCGCTCTCCAGAACCTCTCCGTCGCCGCGCTGGGGGTGTATCCGTACATCACCGCGACGATCGTGATGCAGCTGGCGACGCCACTCATCCCTCGGCTCAAGGCGCTCTCCGAGGAGGGCGAGGCGGGCCGCGAGCGGCTGCAGATGTACAGCCATTGGATGACCGTGCCGCTGGCCGTCTTCCAGGGCTACGCGCAGCTCACCCTGATCTCGCAGCTCGGTGGCGTTAGCGCCATCGGCTTCACGGGCGGCCAACTGCTGCCGACGCTGGCGACGCTCTTCTCGCTGGTCGCGGGGACCATGTTCCTCGTCTGGCTCGGTGAACTGATCTCGGAGCGCGGCATCGGCAACGGTATCTCGATCCTGATTCTCGGCGGCATCGTCGCCCAGGTCCCGGCGGTGTTCGGCACCGGGTTCCTCACGGGCGCGCAGGCGCTAGGCGGTGTCCTGCTGCTCGCGATCATCGCGGTCGCGGTGGTCGCCCTCATCGTCATCTTCCAGGAGGCGCAGCGCCGCATCCCGGTGCAGTACGCACGCTCGCAGTTCCGCGGTGGACGGCTCTACCGTCAACAGGGGCAGTCGCACATCCCGCTGCGCGTGAACAGCGCCGGCATGATCCCGCTGATCTTCGCGACCTCGATCATGATCTTCCCGCCGCTGCTCGCCCAGTTCGTCGCGCGCACTGTCGATGTCGGCTGGCTGAAGAGCTCCGCGTCCTTCGTGGAGACGATCATGTCGCCGACTGGCGTCATGTACTGGGCGGGCACGTTCGTGCTGGTCGTCGGCTTCACCTTCTTCTACACGATGGTCGTGTTCTCCCAGCAGAACCTCCCGGAGAACCTGCAGCGCCAGGGGGGCTTCATTCCGGGCATCCGTCCAGGTCGTCCGACCAGTGAGTACATCACGCGGGTGCTGGTGCGGATCACCTGGGGCGGCGCGCTGTTCCTCGGCTTCGTGGCCGTGCTGCCGTTCCTCGCAACGAGCGTGACCGATGTGCAGGCGCTCCAGATCAGCGCCGCCGGTCTCCTCATCGTCGTAGGTGTCGTGATCGACACCATGCGCCAGATCGAGGCGCAGATGATGATGCGCAATTACGAGGGGTTCATCTCCTAATGCGGCTGATCCTTCTCGGGCTCCCCGGTGTCGGCAAGGGCACGCAGGCGAAGATCCTCGCCCAGCGTCAGGGGCTCCTCCACATCTCCACGGGCGATATGTTCCGCGAGGCTGCCGCCGCTGGCACCGAGCTGGGCAAGCGCGCGCAGGAGTTCATGTCCGCGGGCGCCCTGGTCCCCGACGAGGTGACCATCGGCATGCTGCTCGAGCGCATCGCCAAGCCGGACGCAGCAGTCGGACTGATGCTCGATGGCTTCCCGCGCACGATCCCGCAGGCCGAGGCCCTCGACAAGGCGCTCACCGAGCAGGGTTCGCAGATCGACGCCGTGCTGTACATCCAGGTGCCGGAGCCCGAGCTCGTTGCTCGCCTGACCGGCCGATGGTCGTGTGGCAACTGCGGGGCGATCTACCACATGCAGACGAAGCCTCCGAAAGCCGCAGGAGTGTGCGACGAGTGCCGCGGGCAGCTCAGCCAGCGCGCGGACGACCAGCCCGCGACGGTGAACGCTCGCCTGGAGACGAACCGCGCCTGGACCGAGGCTCTGGCGGAGTATTACGGAAAGCAGGGGAAGCTCGAGGCCATTGATGGCACGG
The DNA here is from genome assembly GCA_945888895.1 of Dehalococcoides mccartyi. GTDB lineage: Bacteria > Chloroflexota > Dehalococcoidia > UBA2979 > UBA2979 > SHYQ01. Next base: position 4,269 of record CAMDAY010000127.1, read on the forward strand.
GCAGCCCGGATGACATCACCGCACGCCTCGAAGGCGCGCTGGTGAAGGTGTCATAAGGGCCTCTGGGAGCGTACAATCAAATGTCTGTCGAGTTGAAGTCAGCTGCTGCCCTGGATGTGATGCGCGAATCAGGCCGCATCAATGCCGAGGTGCGCGCGCTGCTCATCGAGGCGGTGCGCCCCGGCGTCACCGGCATCGAACTCGACACGCTTGCGAAGCAGGCGATCGCGGAGCGGGGAGCGCAGCCGACCTTCGTCGGATATGCGCCGGGCGGGAAGCCGCCGTATCCCGGAGCCATCTGCTACTCGGTGAACGAGCAGCTGGTTCATGGGATTCCCAACTCGCGAGCGTTGAAGGAGGGGGACATCGTCTCGATCGACCTGGGCGTGACTTACGAGGGCTACGTGACTGACGCTGCCGTGACGGTGGGCGTTGGTTCCGTGTCCGACAAGGCGCTCGAGTTGATGCAGACGACGGAGCAATCGCTCTGGGCTGGCATCGAAGCCGCTCGGGCGGGCAACCGCCTTGGCGACATTTCGCACGCCATCGGATCGTGCGCCAAGCACTACGGGATCGTCCGTGGGTACGGCGGGCACGGTGTCGGGCGACAGATGCACATGGAGCCGCACATCCCGAACTACGGGCGCGCGGGCACCGGCATCCGGCTGCAGGCCGGCATGGTGCTGGCGCTGGAGCCGATGTTCGCGGTGGGCGACCCGGACACGGAAGAAATCAGCGACGGGTGGACGGTCGTCATGAGTGACGGCAAGCTCTCGGCGCACTTCGAGGAAACGGTGGCGATCACCGGGGACGGTCCGGAGGTATTGACCCGCATCGCTTAGCGATGTGGGCACCACCATGGTTAGAGGACGACGACCATCTCGCGGCGGCGGGGCCACTGGAGGGCCCCGTGAGCCGAAGGAAAAGAAAGAGGTCATCGAGGTAGAAGGGGTGATCCGCGAAGCACGTCCGAACGCCATGTTCGATGTCGAACTGGCGAACGCACACCACGTGCTGGCGGGTATCTCCGGACGAATGCGGATGAACTACATCCGCATCCTCCTCGGCGACCGCGTGTTGGTAGAACTGAGCCCGTACGACCTGAGTCGAGGGCGCATCACATACCGCTTCCGCTAATCGCGGGAACGGGCGAGCAGGAGAAGACGCCATGAAGGTGTCAGCATCGGTCAAGAAGCGTTGCGACAAGTGCCAGATCATCCGGCGGCATGGTCACGTTCGGGTGATCTGCGAGACGGCGAAGCACAAGCAGCGGCAAGGGTAGGGGCGCACCATGGCACGCATCGCCGGCGTCGATATTCCGAACGACAAGCAGGTCGCGTTCTCGCTGCCGTACATCTACGGCATCGGGCGCGTCACTGCGCTTCGGGTGTTGAAGCAGACCAACGTGAACCCGACCACGAAGGCCCGGGACCTGACCGACGATGAGGTCGCACGATTGCGTGCCGTCATCGAGGGTGAACTGGTGGTGGAAGGTGACCTGCGCCGTAATGTGCGCAGCAACATCCAGCGCCTGATCGAGATCAACTGCTACCGCGGCCAGCGCCACCGCCGGGGTCTCCCCGTCCGTGGTCAGCGCACGAAGACCAACGCGCGTACGCGTCGCGGTGTGCGTCGCACGGTGGCGGGCAAGAAGAAGACGACGAAGTAGCCTTCGTCGAAGTAACTGGCCGAATCGGAATCGTGCGGCGGCGCGCGATCCACGAGTAGGGACGTATCCGGATGGGTCGAGCACGGCAGCAGCAGGCGGCCACGCGGGCACGGCGTCGCGAGCGGAAGAACATTCCTCGCGGTCGCGCGTTCGTGACCTCCACGTTCAACAACACCATCGTCACGATCACGGATCCCAACGGGAACGTGGTCGCCTGGGGCTCCGGCGGCGTCGTCGGGTTCAAGGGCTCTCGCAAGAGCACGCCGTACGCGGCGCAGCTCTCCGCTGAGAAGGCCGCCCAGGTCGCGATGGAAAACGGCATGCGCGAGGTGGAAGTCTCGGTCAAGGGCCCCGGCCCCGGCCGAGAGGCTGCCGTGCGCGCGCTGTCCTCGGCTGGCCTTCGGGTCACCTCGATCCGCGACGTCACACCCATCCCGCACAACGGCTGCCGCTCGCGGCGTCGGCCCCGGAACTAGGAGGACAGATGGCTCGCTACATCGGTCCGAAGTGTCGAAAGTGCCGCCGTTACGGAGCATCGCTCTGTG
>CAMDAY010000128.1 GCA_945888895.1 Dehalococcoides mccartyi
TTCCTCGACAACGAGCAGCTTTCCGCGCCCGTCGTCCAGTCCGTGATTTCCGATACCGGACAGATCTCCGGGCTCCAGCTCGAGCGGGCACAGGAGCTGGTGGTGCAGCTCAACGCGGGCGCGCTGCCGCTGCAGCTCACGGTGCTCCAGGAGCAGAACGTGGCGCCGACGCTCGGGGCGAACTCCGTGCAACGCTCGATCCTCGCCGGCGAGATCGGGCTGCTGCTCGTCATGTTGTTCATGGTGCTGTACTACCGCTTCCCCGGTGTGATCGCGGCGATCGCGCTGCTGGTCTACGCGCTGATCTCGCTGGCGCTGTTCAAGCTGATCCCGGTCACGCTCACGCTCGCGGGCATCGGGGCGTTCGTCCTCTCGATCGGCATGGCGGTGGATGCGAACGTGCTGATCTTCGAGCGAATGAAGGAAGAGTTGCGTGCGGGACGCTCGTACACAGCGGCGATCCAGGCCGGGTTCGAGCGTGCATGGCCCTCGATCCGCGACTCGAACGCCTCGACGCTGATCACCTGCGCGATCTTGTACGTCCTCGGTGGTGGGGTGCAGGTGCCGTTCCTCGGAACGTTCGATGCGCCGCTGGTGCAGGGCTTTGCGTTGACGCTCGCCGTCGGTGTGGGCTTGTCGCTCTTCTCCGCGATCACCGTTACGCGTGTGCTGCTGCGGCTGTTCGTGGGCACCTCGATCGCGCGCCGTCGCGACTGGTTCGTGCCTGAAGATGAAATGATCGCGTCCGCCGAAGCGAAGGCTCACGAAGGGGCGCACGTTTCATGATCGACCTCGTCGCGAATCGCAAGTGGCTGTACCTGATCAGCGGCGGGATCATGGTGATCTCGCTGATCCTGCTCGCCATCCCGCCGTCACTCCGTCCGGGCATCGAGTTCACCGCGGGCACGACGACGCAGCTTCGCTTCCAGAAGCCCGTGAGCGAGGAGCAGGTGCGCGGCGTCTACGAGTCGCTTGGCCACGGCGAGGCGCGTGTGCAGGCCATCTCCGGGCAGGAATACCTCGTCCGGACGCGCGAGTTGCAGGTGCCCCCGGGGTCCTTCACCGAGCCGCAAGCTCCGGCAGAGACGATCAAGCCCGTTGGGCCCGAGCCGGTCAAGTCGGTCGGGACTGTGGTGCTGGGGGCCGCCGGCGCCACCGGCAAGGTCGCCTTGCGCGCACCGCTAGGCGACGACATCTGCACGTTCGGCGCCGTGAACGGCGAGGTCGATGCCGGCACGAAGGTCGATGTGCTCCAGCGGAACGTGTGCTCGGATGGCTTGCGAAACTACCGGGTCAGCGTGGGTTCGGCGGCCGGCTGGGTGAAGGAGAGCGACACGCGGGACTTCGTCTCCGCGACCGCTGCCGCTGCGCCCAAGGATCAGGGCGAGCGCACGACCATCGAGACCGCCCTCCGCGAGCGACTCGGTGAGTTCGAGGTCCTCGAGTTCGCGACGGTGTCGCCGGTCGTCTCGCGCGTCGCTGTGCGGAACGCTGCGATCGCGCTGGGCGTCGCGTCGGTGTTCATCCTGATCTACATCGCGTTCGCATTCGCCTCCGTGCCGCGTCCGGTGCGCTACGGCGCGTGCGCGATCATCGCGATGTTGCACGACGTGGTCGTGACGCTCGGCTTCTTCTCGCTGTTCGGAAAACTGTTCGGACTGGAAGTGAACCTGATGTTCGTGACGGGGCTGCTGACCGTCATCGGCTTCTCCGTACACGACACGATCGTGATCTTCGACCGCATCCGGGAGAACATCCGCCAGGCGCCGCAAGCGGCGCTGGCGGACAACGTGAACGCCGCGATCCTGCAAACAATCGCGCGGTCGCTGAACACCTCCCTGACCGTGGTCATCACGGTGGCGGCGATGCTGGTGCTCGGTGGTGCGACGATCCAGTCGTTCCTGCTGGTCATCCTCATCGGCGTCATCGCCGGCACGTACTCCAGCATCGGCATCGCGGCTCAACTGCTCGTATCGTGGGAGGAGGGCGAGCTCGATCGCTTCTTCTTCTGGCGCCGTCGAGGCACCGCGACGGTCGAGCAGCCGAGCTAGTCGGGCGCCGACTGGCGCAGGGACTCGTGCAACACACGCGCGTCGCCATGGCGTCGTGTCACGCCGTCGCGGTCGAGTTGCTCGAGGATCGCCTGCGCCGCGCGCCGGTTCGTGTCCAGCGCGTCGCGCGCCTCGGCCAGCGTGAGCTCGCGACCGTCGTGGAGGAGCGTGATCACGCGCTCGCGGATCGAAGCGTAGGCCTCGCGTGACAGTACGGTGCCGTCGCCGCAGTCGACGATGCGTCCCGCCCCCTCGAGGTAGGCGAGCGTCTCCGCGTCGATGTTCTGACGCGGCGGCTGCGTGCCGCCGTCGCGCAGCGCCGTCTCGATCCGATCGACCTCGGCCTGCTGCGCGGGCGTGAGCACCGGGGTCCACGCGGCCTCCGCGAAGCTGTCCCCGCGCGCCTCGATGTCGGGCGCAAGCCCGCCGAGGATCGCCGCGAACTCGCGCGAGGGAAGACGCAACGCGCCGCGCAGCTCCTCGCGTGGCATCGCCCAGCGCAGCGGGTGGGTGGCGTGGAACGTCGTGAGTGCGCGCAGCGTGTCATCGAAGATGCGTTCGCGGCCGCCCTGCGTCAGCAGCACCGGCTCGCCGGTCGGGGCGGGCAGGACGTGGATCGCACCCCCGGTGGTCAGTGCCTCGATCGCTGCGTCGAACTGCTCCGCGCTTACCTCGACGGCCGCGCGGAGGGCGGAAGCGGTGGCTGGCTCGCTGCGTTCGAGGGCCGCGAGGATGCGGCTCTCCGGCGTCCCGGCCGCACGCGACTCGAGCCGTTCGACCGTCGCCGCGCTGTGGCGGCGGTGACGCGGCGGGTTCACCTCGACGATGCGCCCGCCGCCCACCGTCTCGTCCGACAGGCGGAGCACGAACGGGTCGCCGGGTACCGCGGCGATCGGCTCGGCGAGGATCACCTGCGCCCAGCCGTCTGCGCCGCCGGGGACCTCGTCGGTGTCTTTGCCGTCGATGCTCACGACGCGGCTGCCGAGGATGCGCACGCGCCCCTGCACTTCGGCGGAGCCCACGTGCACGGCGACGCGCAGGTTGTGGCGGATCGGGCGGTCGGGGAGCACGTGCAGCAGTGCGTCGAAGGCCTTTACCGCGGTAACGCGCCCGACCGGGACGAGCACCTGTCCGCGTGCCAGGTCGTCGACGGCTACGCCCACGAGGTTCACGGCGACGCGCGTGCCGGGTAGCGCCTCCTGCACCTCGTGCCGGTGTGTCTGCAGGCCGCGGATGCGCGCGCTCGGTCCGCCCGGGGCCACCTCGACCGTGTCGCCCACGTGCAGACGACCGTCGAGGAGCGTGCCGGTCACCACCGTGCCGAAGCCGGTCATCGTGAACACGCGGTCGATACCGAGGCGCGGTCGGCCGATGTCGCGCGGCTCGGTGGTCGCGTCGAGCGCGACATCGATAGCGGCACGCAGGTCGTCGAGGCCCGCGCCGGTCACGCTCGACACGCGCACGAAGGGGGCGTCGGCGAGGTGCGTGTCCGCCAGCACCATGCGCACCTCCTCCTCGACGAGGCTTGCCCAGTCGGCGTCCACGAGGTCGCACTTGGTCAGCACGACGATTGCGTTGCGCACCTCGAGCAGGTCGAGGATCTCGAGGTGCTCGCGCGTCTGCGGCATCACCCCTTCGTCCGCCGCGATCACGAGCAGCGCGAGGTCGACCGCGCTGATACCGGCGAGCATGTGGCGCACGAAGCGCACGTGGCCGGGGACATCGACGATCGAGACTTCGCGACCGCTGGGGAGCGTCATCCACGCGAAGCCGAGCTCGATCGTCATCCCGCGCTCCTGCTCCTCGCGGAGCCGGTCGGGGTTGGTGCCCGTGAGCGCGTGGATCAGGGCGGACTTGCCGTGGTCGACGTGGCCAGCGGTGCCGATGACGAACATGCGAGGAGTGTAGGGGCGCGCGCCGCGGGGCCGCGGCTACTCGTCGTCGTCGGGGAGGAGGTCGACGAACAGCTCGTTCGAGAGCAGCAGGCCGCGCTCCGTGAGGCGGATGCGGCCGTCCACGCGCTCGATCAGCCCGTAGCCCTCGTGCTTCGCGAGGGCGGGGCCGAAGGCGGCGTCGGGCGAGACACCGAAGCGTTCGGTGAACTCCGCGATGTCCACGCCGCGCATCAGGCGCAGGCCAAGGATCATCGTGTCGGCGCGGGTCGTTGCCTCGCCTGGGCTCTCGCCGCCGGCGATCTGGCGCAGCTCGCCGTGCCCGGTGGCACGGCGCTCCTCCCACGACTCGTTGACCGCCTCGACATAACGGTTCGGCGCATCGACGTTCGCCATGCGCCGCCCGAGGAAGAACGAGTGCGCCCCGGCGCCCAGCCCGAGGTACGGCTCCGCGTGCCAGTAGACGAGGTTGTGGCGGCACTCGCGGCCGGGCTGCGCCCAGTTCGAGATCTCGTACTGCGTGTACCCGGCGCGCGCGAGGCGCGGGCGGGTCCACTCGTACTGGTCGGCGGCGACGTCCGGGTCGGGCTCCTCGATCTGGCCCTTCGCGACCTGGTAGTGCAGGGCAGTGCCCGGCTCCACGGTCAGCGCGTAGCAGGACAGGTGCTCCGGCGCGAGCTCCAGGACGCGCTCCAGCGTGTCCTGCCACTTCTCGATCGGTTGCCCCATGATCCCGAAGATCAGGTCGAGGTTCAGGTTGTCGAAGCCCGCTGCACGGGCGTCGCGCACCGCCTCGATCACCCGCTCCGGCGAGTGCAGGCGTTCGAGGAGCGCGAGCTCCTCCGGCTGCAGCGACTGGACGCCCATCGAGAGCCGGTTCACGCCGAGCGCGCGCAGCCCGTCGAGGTGCTCGCGGGTCAGCTCGGTCGGGTTCGCCTCGAGGCTCCACTCGACATCCGGCGAAACGTCGTAGTTGGCGCGGATGGCGGCGGTGATGGCGGACATGTCATCGAGGGACGTGAGACTCGGCGTACCGCCGCCGAAGAACACGGTGTCCACGCGCAAGTCGCGCGCCGCGGGCGCCCACAGCTCCATCTCGTGCACGAGGGCAGGCGTGTAGTCCGCGACAAGGTGACCCGGCAGGCCCTCGTAGGAGTTGAAGTCGCAGTAGCCGCACTTGGCCGTGCAGAACGGGATGTGCAGGTAGAGCGCCAGCGAGCGCTCCCGGCCAGTCGAGGTGTGCGTGGGGGCGTGTTGTGTCGCCATGCGGTCAGGGTACCAGCGGCTCGTGGGACGAGCGATCCGGGGCGAGCAGGGTGGGGCCGCTGCCGGGGTACGATGCCGCCTCTAAGCACACCAACACCGCACGCGCATCGACAAGGCAGGAACGACGTGGCAGTACTCACCCCCGAGCAGGAGACCTTCCTGAAGGAGCACCGGCTGGCCGTCCTCGGCACCGGCAAGAAGGACGGGTCGCCGCAGCTGTCGACGATCATGTACCTCGTCGAGGACGGGAAGATCGTCCTCGGGGTCTCGAATGACCGCGCGAAGTGGTTCAACGCGAAGCGGCAGCCGAAAGTGTCGCTGCTGCTCCTCGACGGGCGGAGGCAACTCATCGTCTACGGTACCGCCGAGTGCATCGGGGGCGAGCCGGAGCGCGCGGCGATCACGCGCCGCATCCGCAAGGCGGTGGGCACGAACATCCCGCCCGACGACATGAGCGACGAGGACTACGGAAAGCAGCTGGACGAGCAGAAGCGGGTGATCATCCGCATCACCCCGACGCAGGCGTTTTCGAACGAGTAGGGCCATTTGGGGGAAGCCGGAAGGCCCTCACCCCAACCCTCTCCTCGAACGGGGAGAGGGGGCCGGAACGGGAGCGGGGAGCGGAGCCGCGGAAGCCCTCACCCCAACCCTCTCCCGTAAACGGGCGAGGGGGCCGGAGTCGGACTCAGTCCATCGCTGATTCGGGGAGTGGGCTAGGTTGCCGCCCTTTCCCCGCCCGCGCCAGCCTCGAACCTCCGCCGCCAGCGTGCGACACTCGGCGTTCGAGGCTGGCCGGGTGGTGGCCCGAGGATGTCACGAGGTGTGTGGTGCTGAAGACGCATGGCTGCGGTGAACTGCGCGCGGAGCACGCGGGCGAGCGAGTGACGCTTGCCGGCTGGGTGCACCGTCGGCGCGATCACGGCGGCCTGTTGTTCCTCGACCTACGCGACTCCACGGGCATCACGCAGGTCGTGTTCCGTCCGCAGGACGCGCCCCTCGCCTCGGCCATCGCCGAGGGCGTGCGCTCCGAGTACGTCGTCCAGATCCACGGCGAAGTCGCGCTGCGCCGCTCCGGCACCGAGAACGCCGACATGGCGACAGGGGCGATCGAGCTGGTCGCGAGCGAGGCCGTGATCCTCAACGCCTCCGAGACGCCGCCGTTCTCGATCGCCGAGG
>CAMDAY010000129.1 GCA_945888895.1 Dehalococcoides mccartyi
GGACTGGCTCAGGCGGCCTGATGCCAGGGCTTTGCGCGCAGCGGCAACATCTGGATTCTGGCCATGACGTGGACGGCTCACTTACATACCTCCTGCCGAATCGTAGCCCCGCCACGGGCGGGGGGAGGCCCGAGTCTGCCCCCCGGGCACGCTCGCTGGCCAAGGCACGTGGCGACAGCTGATCGCAGCCTTCGTGTCGGCTTGGGGCGTGCAAGGTCGCCCTGGGTGTCGGAGGACCGTGAGCGCACATCCTCCGGGCGGGGAAGGCTCGGCGCGGGCTCGCGGGCGTGAAAAAGCCGCCCGAAGGCGGCAGATTCGAGACGGTTATGGCGACCCTGATCGGATTCGAACCGACGGTCTCCACCGTGACAGGGTGGCGTGTTAGGCCGCTACACTACAGGGCCACAACCGATGTCCTACGTTACTGGCGCCTCGGATGGCGGTCAATGAGGTGCGGGCCGTTCGAGGCGATCAGCCTGCCTCGCACGTCGTTGGTGGCACGTCTACACTGGGCTCGGAGGAACCATGCCGATTTCGCCGCGCCGCCGCCTCACCCGATCGATCCCGCCGCGCCCCACGTACGAGGGTGCGCCCGGCGCCGAGATCCCCTCCACGAGCCTGCGCCCGAACGCGGAGGCCCGCCGCGTGGCCGAGAACTCGCTGCGCCACGCGCCGTACCTCGCGGCGGAGCTCAAGCGCATCGCCGGCATCACCGTGGTCTGCCTCGGCATGCTCGGCGTGCTCGCAGCGATCGACCAGTTCCGCTAGCCCCTGACCTGAGTTCGGGCCTCGAGGCGCGCGCTAGCGCAGGCGCTGGCTCGCAACGCTGATCGCGACCGCCATCAGTGCGAAGCCGGTGAAGTCCCGCAGCGCCCACTCCAGCGGCACGCCCGAGACGACGAGGCGCGTCAGCCACACGAGCACCACGCCACCAGCCGCGACCATCTGGATCTGGCGACCCCGCTTGCGACTGGTCGTCACGTCCAACAACGCCGCTATAGCGGCGCCCACGCCGTAGCCCGCCGCTCCGCCGATCAGCAGGGAGAACAGCCCGATGCGCGGCGAAGGCGACAAAACGATGCCGTACAGCCCGCCGACCGCGAGCCCAACGACCACCACGGTGGCGACCGCGCGCGCGTAGTCCAGCGGGCCAAGGATGTACATCTTCGGGCGCCCGATCGCCGCGCAGTCCGGGCAGCGCGTGCCGGCGGGAGTGTAGACCAGGCACTTCGGGCAGATCGGCGTCTCGCAGCGACCACAGGCGAGGCCGGTCTCCACGTCGGGGTGGCGGGCGCACCTGGTGGCGGGCGGCGGCGTTGGCGCGGAGGACATCGAGGTTGCCCGGGTGCCTGCGCTAGTGGGCCACCGCGGACGCACGCGTCTCGCGGACCACGGTGACGCGGATCTCGCCGGGGTACTGCAACGTCTCTTCGATGCGCTTCGAGACGTCACGTGCGAGGCGGCTGGCGCCGAGGTCGTCGATCTGCTCGGGGCGCACCACGATGCGCACCTCGCGACCGGCCTGGACCGCGAAGGCCTGCTCCACACCCTCGAACGAGTTGGCGATCGCCTCAAGCGATTCCAGGCGGCGCACGTACTCATCCGCGGACTCGCGGCGCGCACCGGGACGGCTGCCGGAGATCGCGTCCGCGACGATCACAATGAACGCCTCGGTCGTCTCCGGGCGCACCTCTTCGTGGTGGGCTTCGATGCAATGCACCACCTCACGCGAGACGCCGAAGCGCCGCGCGATGTCCGCGCCGAGGCGCGCGTGGGTGCCCTCCATCTCGCGGTCGACCGCCTTGCCGAGGTCGTGCAACAGCCCGCCGAGGCGGCACACCTCGACGTTCGCGCCCAGCTCATGGGCGAGCGCGGTGGCGAGCCAGGAGGTCTCGATGCAGTGGCGGAGCTGGTTCTGGCCGTAGGAGGAGCGGAAGCGGAGCTTGCCCAACGTCTTCACGATCTCGGGGTGGAGGCTCGTAACCTCGGCGTCCACGAGCGCCTGGCGGCCGGCCGCCTCGATCATCTCGTCGACCTCGGAGCGTGCGCGCTCCACGGCGGCCTCGATGCGGGTCGGCTGGATGCGGCCGTCCTGGATGAGCCGGGTCAGGGCGACGCGGGCGATCTCTCGACGGACGGGGTCGAAGCCGGAGACGGTCACCGTCTCCGGTGTGTCGTCGATGATCAGGTCGCAGCCCGTCGCCGCCTCGAAGGCGCGGATGTTGCGACCTTCGCGGCCGATGATGCGGCCCTTTAGCTCGTCCGAGGCGATCGGCACGACCGTCACCGTCGTTTCCGCCGTGACATCGGAGGTGATGCGCTGCATGACGGTGGCCAGCACCTTGCGGGAGCGCGAATCGGCCTCTGACTTCGCGGAGGCCTCCATCACGCGGACGCGACGAGCGGCCTCGTCTCGCAGTTCGTCGTCGAGCTCGCCGAGCAGCTGTTCGCGTGCCTCGGCAGAGGTCATGGCCGCGACCTGCTCGAGGTCGGTGCGGATGCGGGCGCGGAACTCTTCCGACTCTCGCTCGGTCTTGTCCAGGGTCGCGGTGCGGTCGCGCACAGCCTGCTCGCCACGCTCGAGGTTCTCGGCGCGTCGCTCGATCGCCGTCTCGCGCTGCTCGAGGCGGCGTTCGGTCGTCGCGAGTTCGCGGCGTTCCTCGCGAACCTGAGCCTCGGAGGCTTCGCGCCGTTCGATCGCGCGCTTCTCCGCGTCCATCTCAATCGTGCGCGCGCGGTTCTCTGCCTCTTCGCGGAGTTGCCGCACGTCCGCCTTGGCACGCTTGAGGAGGGAGTTCGCATCCGATCGATTGAACATAACGACGAGGCCGGTCCCGAAGAGGAACCCAACGAGGCCGATCAACAGTGGCAGGACCGCAGCGTCCATCACGGAGCTCCGATTCGAGATCGGCCCCGCGCCGCGGTGGGTCGCGTCGCGATCGGCCGGAGATTCAATTTTGACGGCTCACCTGCGCATAACACGTCGGCTACCTGACTCGATGGTAGCACGAATGTCCCGCGCCCCCGCGCGGGCGTGCCCTTCCGGAACCCGCGTGCCGTACCTGATTACGCCTGTGTGGCGAGCACGGAGTCCATCGCGCGGCGACAGATGTCATCGGCGAAGCCTCGACGTCGCAGGAAGTCGTAGAGCCGGCGCTTGCGACGCTCGTCGTCCTCGATCGCGCGGAGCGAGCGGACGCGCTTGGCAGCCGTCTCGATGGCGGCGGCGAGCTCGTCGCGGGACTCGAGGGCCTCCGCGACCACCTCGTCCTTCACGCCCCGCGCGCGAAGCTCGCTGCGGAGGAGGGACTTACCGCGGGTCTGCGCGCGCTGTCCCGCAACATAACGGTCTGACCACGCGCGGTCGTCCAGGTACCCGAGTTCGTGGAGCCGCGCGAGCGCCCGGTCGATGTCGCCCGGCTCAAAGTCGTCACCGAGGGCATCCCGCAGGTCGCGCTCGGTTCGCGGCTTCCTCGACAGCAACTCCAGGCCCCGGCGGGTCGCCAGCAGCAGGGCGCCGTCGGCGCGGATCTCCTGCCAGGCGGAGGCAGTGAGCTCGGTGCCCTCGTAGAGGCGGTGCAGGATGACCGCCTCGATCGGCATGAGAGAGGTCTGGCCATCGTCGTCCTCCTCCGCGGTCACGGTGACGGCAACGACGCCCTTCCCCTTCTTCTCGGTGGCGGTGACCGTGGGCAAGATGCGCTCCCGGTTCACACCATTCGAGGTGCGACCGGCGCACCTCGAATGGCTCTCCCCGTGTCGACGGGGCTTAGGCGTCGATCGAGATCTCTTCGCGCACCGCGTCGGGGTCCTCGACCACCGCGGGGGTGTTGCCACCCATCTTGGCCTTCATCGCACCCATCGCGAGGCGGATGCGGTCCTCGACCTCAGCGCCCATCGTGTCCGCGTGCTCACGCAGGTAGGTGATGGCGTTCGTGCGGCCCTGTCCGATTCGCGTGTCGCCGTAGGAGTAGAACGCGCCGAGCTTCTTGACGATCTCGTGCTCCGCCGCCAGGTCGATGACATCGCCCCAGTGGTTGATGCCGTGCTGGTCTGCGGTGAACATGATGTCGAACTCGGCCTGCCGGAAGGGCGGGGCGACCTTGTTCTTCACGACCTTGCAGCGCACGCGGTTGCCGATGAACGTCTGACCGTCCTTCAGCGACTCCACGCGGCGGATGTCGATGCGCACCGACGAGTAGAACTTGAGCGCGCGGCCACCGGGTGTCGTCTCCGGGCTGCCAAAGATCACGCCGATCTTCTCGCGGAGCTGGTTGATGAAGACCAGCGCGGTGTTGGTGCGGGAGACGGAGCTGGTGAGCTTGCGCATCGCCTGCGACATGAGGCGGGCCTGCAGACCGGGGAGCGAGTCGCCCATGTCACCCTCGATCTCCGCGCGCGGCACGAGGGCGGCGACGGAGTCGACGACGATGATGTCCACGGCGGCGGACCGCACGAGGGCTTCACAGATCTCGAGGGCCTGCTCGCCGGTGTCGGGCTGCGAGATCAGCAGCTCGTTGATGTTGATGCCACAGTTCGCGGCGTACTCCGGGTCGAGCGCGTGCTCGACGTCGATGTAGGCGGCGGTGCCACCGAGCTTCTGTGCCTCGGCGATGATGTGCTGCGCGAGCGTCGACTTGCCGGCGGACTCCGGGCCGTAGATCTCCGTGATGCGGCCACGAGGAATGCCGCCGACGCCGAGCGCGATGTCCAGCGACAGGGCGCCGGTGGGGATCGCGGAGATGTTCATGGCGGCGCTGGCATCGCCTAGGCGCATGATGGCGCCCTTGCCGAAGTCTTTCGTGATCTGGTCGAGCGCCTTGTTCAGCTCGTCGCTCTTGGAACCCTTCTTCTCGACCGCCATGTCAGCCTCCGGTACCTGCTCAGGTCGTAACCCCCGCCTGATGTTCGGAACACTATAGAACGGACGTTCTGTCGTCAACCTTGGATCACGAGTTCGTGCGAAGAAATGTTCGAGGGAGCCGTCTGGCTGACCCGGGATGTACTCCAGTGTAAGCGCCTGCGCATCTCCTTGATCAGGCGTCGCGCGAATCTCTGCGTGGCGCTCATACTTCGAGGATGAGCGAATCGGTGCGGCTGTCGGTGCGGATTGTGCCTCGTGCGTCGCGGGATGTCGTGGTCGGGATGCGGGGCGGGGCGCTCCTGGTGCGCGTCACGGCCGCGCCGGTCGATGGAGCGGCGAACGAGGCGCTCGTGCGTCTGCTGGCGCGGCGGCTGCACCTCGGGAAGGGTGCCTTCAAGATCGTGGCCGGAAGGACATCGAAGTTGAAGGTCATCGAGGTCGTGGGCATGGAGGAGCCCGAGCTGATGCGCCGCCTCGTGTCGCCACCGGCCGCGACGCGAGAGGTCGATGGCCTCGACGAGGCGGTCGAGGAGTAGCGGACCGTTGACGCGCGCGGCGCTACGCGCCTGCCTGCCAGTCGTCCTCGTGCATCTCGACGGTCGGGAGCAGCGAGGGCATCGGTGTGAGCAGCCATTCCCCCACGCCGTTGGCGAGGGCTTCGTAGGAATCGAGGATCTCGCGCAGCGCCGGAGCGAATGCCTCACGATCGCCGATCTGAATGCCCAGCTCCGTGAGTTGCCCAGAGATCACCTCGAAGCCACCGTGCTCAACACGCGGTTCGTGTGGCGCGTGAGGTTCGATCTGCATGTACGGCGTCACGTCGACGAGTAGGTGGCGCAGCAGCGCGAAGGTGAAGCGTGCCTGCCGCTGGAAGCGTGGATCCTGCGCGGCGATCAGCATCGCGCAGGCATCGGCGACGGCGACGAGAGCGGCGAGCCACGACTGACGGTCATGCTGCGAGCGGTAGTACATGAGCACCGGGTAGGACAGGTAGACCTCGAGCAGCTCGGCGCCCCAGCGCTCGAAGTCGGAAAGCACGCCGACGAGCGGCGCGGGATCCGTACCGTCGAAGTTGCGGCGCACCAGCTCCATGCCCGTGGGGGGCGATCCCGCGGGTGCGTCCAGGAGCGAGACCATGACCTCGCGCCTTGAGAACGCGCTGTACAGCACGGGCACGTAGCCGATCACCAGCGCGAGCAGGCCAAGCCCGACGCCCGCCTCGGCGACGGCAATCACGCGCGCGGCGGTGGAGACGGGGTAGATGTCGCCCATGCCGAGCGTGAACAGCGTGGTGCCGCTGCCGTACAGGTCCCAGAAGAACGAAGGGGGCGCGCCGACCGCGACGTGG